>JAIRXY010000098.1 GCA_031268055.1 Prevotellaceae bacterium
CATTACATACATGAAGAAAGCATATATTTTTCCCGGCCAAGGCGCGCAGTTTGTGGGCATGGGCAAGGATTTATACGGCGGCTCGGCGCAGGGTAAGGAGTTGTTTGAGCAGGCCAACGCTATTTTGGGATTTCGCATTACCGACCTTATGTTCGAGGGCACGGACGAGGATTTGAAGCAGACCAAGGTTACGCAGCCCGCCATTTTTTTGCACTCCGTTATTCTGGCAAAGTCGCTGGGCGACTTTTCGCCCGACATGGTAGCGGGGCACTCGCTGGGCGAATTTTCGGCGCTGGTGGCCGCCGGCGCTATGAGCTTTGAGGACGGGCTAACGCTGGTGTCGCAGCGCGCGCAGGCCATGCAGAAGGCCTGCGAAAAGGAGCCTTCCACTATGGCCGCCATACTTGGCTTGGCCGACGAGGTGGTAGAAAAAGTGTGCGCTGAGGTCGGCGAGGTGGTGGTAGCCGCCAACTACAACTGCCCCGGACAGCTTGTTATTTCCGGCTCCATAAAAGGCGTAGAGCTTGCCTGCGAAAAGCTGACTGCCGCAGGCGCTAAGCGTGCGCTAAAGCTCAACGTAGGCGGGGCGTTTCATTCGCCGCTCATGGAGCCGGCCAAGGTGGAGCTGGAGGCGGCCATTGCCGCCACGCGCATCAACGCTCCCTGCTGTCCGGTTTACCAAAACGTAGACGCCAAGCCGCAAACAGACCCCGAGGCAATAAAGAAAAACCTGATTGCGCAGCTCACCGCTCCGGTGCGCTGGACGCAGATAGTGCAAAATATGCTGGCCGACGGCGCAACCCACTTTGCAGAGCTAGGCCCGGGTAACGTGCTGCAAGGCTTAGTGAAAAAGGTGAGCAAAGACGCTGTGATGAATTAGGAATTAAGAATTAGGAATTAAGAATACGGCAGTTCAACAATTTTGTATTCCTACAATTCGTAATTCAACAGTTTTTTTGTTTGTGTTCGTAAATCCTAATTAAGCAGGGTTTTCGTTTGCGCTGTATATTCGTAATTCGTAATTAAACCCGTATATTCGTAATTCCTAATTCGTAATTCCTAATTAAAAATGCGTTTTTCTCCGCCGCCTACATTACTTCCTGAAGCGTTGCCTTGCGTTCCGGCAGCTGTTGATACGTTGAGCAATGGGGTTGCGCTGCACACCATTTGCACAGGTACGCAGGATGTGGTGCGCGTGTCGCTGGTATTTGAGGCGGGGGCGCGCTTTCAGCAGCATTTGCTGGAGGCGCGCGCTACGCTCTCCCTCATGGGCGAAGGTACAAGGCTATTTTCGGGGGCGCAGGTGGCAGAAAATTTTGATTTTCTGGGGGCATCCTACGAGCCGCACCTCGACAAGGATTTTGCCATGCTCACGGTGTACTCGCTCACGCGACACCTGCAAAAAGCGCTGGACACGCTGAGCGACATGACGCTGCACCCCACCTTTCCCGAATCGGAGCTGCGCACCTACTGCGCCAAGCGCAAGCAGCAGCTCTGCATAGACAAGGAGCGGATTGCTTACGTGGCGCGGGAGCAGCTGCCAGCGCTGCTGTACGGGCGTAATCACCCTTACGGCTTCTACGCCAACCCTGAGCACTACGATGACTTGTCGTGCGAGTGGCTTCGCGAGTTTCACCGCACGTTCTTCACGGCTGACCGCTGCTTTATTGTCGCAGCGGGAAAGGTTGGCGAGCGTGAGCGGAAAATTATAGCCGACTTTTTTGAGCAGATTCCGCAAGCGTTGTCCGTCCGGCGGGTGGAGGTGGCGCCTACTTTCGTGGAGCAGCCGACGGCAAACGTCGTGATAGAAAAAAGCGGAGCCGTGCAGAGCGCGCTGCGCGTTGGCAAGGTGTTGTTCGACAAGCAGCATCCTGATTTTGCCGCCGTGCACATGCTCTCGGTTATCCTTGGCGGATACTTCGGGTCGCGGCTCATGCGCAATATTCGCGAGGAGAAGGGGTACACTTACGGGATTTTTGCCTCGCTGGTTAGCTACAAGCATACAGGGTATTTGAGCGTTGGCGCAGAGGTAGGCAAGGAGTTTGGCAGGGCTACGCTGGACGAAATCAGGAGGGAATTGCAACGCCTGTGCGACGAAAAAATCCCCGACGACGAATTGACAATGGTCAAAAACCACCTGTGCGGCGAAATTATGCGCTCGCTTGACGGCCCGTGGGCGCTGGCCGAAAGCGCCATCGAGGACTTGCAGTATGGGCTTGCGCAGCGATACGCAGACACCCTGTTCGATACGGTGAAGCACGCCACGGCAGCGCAGCTGCAGCAGGTGGCGCAGAAATATCTTAACCCTCAAAGCATGACAAGCATTATCGTAGGATAGTAAGCAATGCAAAAACTTTGTACCACCATAGCCGTGCTGCTGCTGGGCAGCGGTCTGCTGCTTGCGCTAAGCGATACCTCGCTTACCTTCCGAGCAGCAGGGGTGGATGTTGCTACGCAGAAGTACTACCTGCAATGGAGCATCCCTAACGTGAGCGATACGGCGGACATCAAAGGTTTTCAGATTCTTAAGTTGAAGGAGGATGGGCTGGGAAATGTCAAGATGGATACGCTGGCGGAGGTGGACAGCCATGCCCTGCGCTTTGTTGATACCTCCTCGCCCTGCTGTGAGCCGAATATATACACCATTCGCCTTATGCCCAAGGACGTATCTGTGTCTACTACCCACCGAGCGCCTTTCCGTACTATGCAGCTCAGCGAGGTCGCGCTCGACTCCTGCGCAGGCGCCATCAACCTGAGGTGGAGCAGCTACCAACAGTTAGACCCCTTCTCTACAGCGCCAATTCCGCTTCCCTCATTCGCCGGCGAGGTGCGCTACCACATTTACGGGTACATTGGAGGCAGCGTTTTCAAGCCCGACAGCGCAGTGTGGCTGGCCACAAGCGGAGGCGAAGCTTCCTTTGCGCTACCCGCGGCAAAGGAAAAGCAGTACTACCACCTCTACGTTGCTGCCGTGTACAACAACGGCAGCGACACGAGCTACTCCAACGTCAGCCCGGGTGTTTTTGTGCCGCTGCCCGTTCGTCCGCAGTACATCAGACTTGACTCGGTGCTGGGCGTGAAGGAGAGCGTAACGCTGCATTTTCGGATTGATCCGGCAACGGATTACACCCGCTTTTGGGCGGAAAAATCGCCCGAAATAAACGGCGCGTACACTCTCGTTGAGGAGTTTGGCAGCAAGCAGCAGTCAAGCATTACCGATAAATCGCCGGACGGCGGCTACTACTTTTACCGCATATCGGCGGTGAACACCTGCGGGCACGTAACGCTATCCAGCCCTGCCGTTACCAACCTTGTGCCGGCTGTTCTCAGCGAGTTTTCCGGCAGCGTTAGCTGGAACAAGGTTGTGTGGTACAGCGGTGGCAGCACGCAGCGCGAGGCGCAGCGCTACGACGTATACCGAACATCGCCGCCGCAGCTTGCAGGCTTTGTTGACAGCACGTCGGCTACCTCCATCAGCCAAGATTTTTCGCAATTCCCCGATTCTGTTCTTTGCTCAAACCAGCTGTGCTACATGGTGGAGGCTTTTGTGCTCGACGACCGGCAGCAGCCCATTACCCGCGTGCGCTCTCCTGAGGTGTGCAACGCTACCAACGCTCAGGTATCAATTCCCAATGCTATACAGCTGAGCAGCGAAGCGCCGCCAAATCCACGTACCGGAAAAAGCCGCAGCAGGTTTGAGCCGCTCTGCACGTGCATGAGGGGCTACATGCTCTACATCTACACCCCGAGCGGCAGGCCTGTTTACGCTGGAGCCAAACCTTGGAGCGGACGGGAAAAAAATGACGGAAATTTTGTGCCCGAGGGTAGCTATATTTACCATATAAAGATTACCTTTGTAGACGGGAGCAATACGGAAAGGACAGGTACGGTTACGGTGATTTATTGATTTCGGACTTTACAAATGACAGACGAAAAAGATATAGAGCGTGAGGAAGCGTTGGCGGCCTTTTATGACATGCTGAATAGCAGCCTGCGCACTTTCACGAGCGAAGAAGTGGGCGTGGCGCACAAGGCGTTTTTGTTGGCCTACAAAGCGCACAAGGGCGCGCGCCGAAAGTCGGGCGAAGCGTATATTATGCACCCTATTGCCGTGGCAAAAATCGTATCGCACGAGATAGGGCTTGGCTACAAGTCCATAGCGGCCGCCCTGCTGCACGACGTTGTAGAGGACACCGAGTACACTATTGACGACATAGAGGGAATGTTCGGCGAAAAAATTGCCTTTCTGGTCGACGGACTTACCAAGTTTGATAATATTTTCGACAAAAAAGTCTCCATACAGGCCGAGAACTTCAAGAAGATGCTGCTGGCTATGGCAGACGACATCCGCGTGGTGCTCATCAAGCTTGCCGACCGCCTGCACAACATGCGCACCTTAGGCTCAATGGCTCCCCACAAGCAGGAAAAGATAGCCGGCGAAACCCTCTACCTGTACGCTCCGCTTGCCCACCGGCTGGGTCTTTACAACATCAAAACGGAGATGGAAGACCTGACCATGAAGTTCCAGTTTCCCAGAATATACGAGGAACTGCAAAGCAAAATTTCCGCTACCGCCGAAGAGCGCGACGCCTACATCAAAGCCTTTACCGACCCCATCGTGCAGCGGCTCAACGAGCACAACATCGTTTTCGACATCAACGGGCGCGTAAAGTCGGTTTACTCCATCTGGAAAAAAATGGAAACAAAGCAGGTGTCGTTTGAGGAAATATACGACCTGTTTGCCGTGCGCATCGTCTTTAAGCCTACCGCGGATATGGACGAAAAGCAGCAGTGCTGGCGCATATACTCGCTCGTTACCGACATCTACAAGCCCAACTACGCTCGCCTGCGCGACTGGATAAGCACGCCCAAAGACAACGGCTACGAGTCGCTCCACATCACCGTTATGGGTACCCTTGGGCGGTGGGTAGAGCTGCAAATTCGCTCGGAGCGCATGAACGAGATTGCGGAGCGCGGCTACGCTGCCCACTGGCGCTACAAAAGCCAGCACGAAAGCCAGCAAAGCGACACAAGCCCCTTTGACGCGGCGCTCGACAAGTGGCTGGTGCGCATCCGCGAAATGCTGGCCAACAGCGAGGAAAATGCAACGGAGTTCCTCGACCAGCTAAAGCTCAACCTCTTTTCCTCCGAAATTGTAGTTTACACCCCAAAAGGAAAAGTGATAAAGCTGCCCAAAAAATCTACCGCCATTGATTTTGCCTACGAAATTCACACCGCCATTGGCAACAAGGCCATTGGCGCTAAGGTAAACCACAAGCTGGTGCCGCTTAGCTACGTGCTCAGCAACGGCGATCAGGTGGAAATGCTCACCGCCGATAACCAAAAACCCCAAACCGACTGGCTTACCTTTGCCACCACGTCGCGCGCGCGAAACCAGATAAAGATTGCGCTAAAGGCCGAAGTAAAGGAGCACTTTCAAAAGGGAAAGCAGGCGGTGGAGGAAATCATCAGGAGCTTTGGGGTGCAGCCCAACGCCATGCTCTACAAGCGAATAACCGATGCCTACCACGTCACCAACAAGCAGGAGCTGTTTAGCCAAGTGGGGGCTGGCATACTAAAGCTGGTGGAGGTAGAGAAGGTGCTGCGAAAGCAGCGGCGGAGCAAGTTCCTGCGCTACATGGAGTTGCAGCTGCTCGGCACGGGAAAGCGCAGAAAATCTCCCGATGGACACAAGCCAGCGGAGGAAGAACCTCAGCCCATCAACAAGCGCGCTTTCCTGCTCAAGGAGGGCACCGACCCATCAAAGCTGGACTACCGCATAGCGTCCTGCTGCAACCCGATACCCGGCGACAGCGTGGTGGGATTTATTGAGGCCGAAAGCAAGGTGCTGATACACAAAAAAACATGCTCTACTGCCATCCGCGAGGCCTCGCAGCACGGCGACAAGATAGTTAACGTCAAGTGGACGGAGCACAAGGTGCTGCACTTTTTGGCGCGCGTTACCATCAGCGGAATAGACCGCGTGGGGTTGCTGCTGGATTTGGTCAAAATTATTTCGAGCGAAATGAACGTAAACATTCGCCACCTCAACGCCGAAAGCCACGATGGACTGTTTGAAGACGAATTTGACGTCTACGTGCACAGCACTACTGACCTTAACAACCTCATCAGCAGGCTGCAAAAAATAGATGGCGTAAAGGAGGTGAAGCGCATTTAGTCCCTAAATTTTTTATACATCTTAACTCCATAATCTTGTTGTGCAAACAAAAATGTATTTTTTCGTGCGCTTCCTTTTGGCAGGAAGAAGCCGGCGCTGGAAGCTTCTTTTCCTGCTGCTGCTGAGCGCGCCCTTGTCCGGTGAGGCCAAGGAGGGCATTGGCGTGGCGCTGTCGGGCGGCGCGGCGCGCGGGTTTGCCCATCTGGGAGCCCTACAGGCGCTCGAAGACCACGGCATTATTCCTACCCACGTGTCGGGGGCAAGCATGGGCGCTAT
>JAIRXY010000123.1 GCA_031268055.1 Prevotellaceae bacterium
CTGCCGCAGCAAATCAACCGCCTGCTCGACGGGCTGTCCTTTAAGGTAACCGGCAAAAAAACCGAGACTAACCTCACCATATACAACCTGTACTTTACCTACAACAGCCAGCCGGTGAGCAACCTCGAATACAGCGCGCACGACGGGCGCAGCTGGTCGTCGGCTATTGGCGGCGCAAAGGACGGCGTGGGCACGGCCGAAATGGTTGGCGACAACCCCGACCTGCACAAAAGCATACGCCTGCGCGTAGAGTATGAGTTTGGCGACGAGTGGCAGATTGACCGCGATGTGGCCGACATCCTGCCCAACGTGAAAGCCGTGAACTTCAACAAAAAAGCCGCGCTGCAAGCCGACATTAAAAAGGTGAACGAGTTTAACCCTGTTGCCGACGTTGCCGCAGGGGAAACAGGCTTTGCCGGGGGCAGCCTGCTGAGCGAAGCCGAAGCAAAATTGGCGACAAGCGCCACGGCACAGACCGCCAACGCTACAGCCAGAGCCGAAAGCGGCGGCGGCCTCATAGCCTCTGTGGACGGAGCGCGCTACCTGCCCATGCTCCAGAAGGTGCAGAACGCCATTGGCACGCGGCAGTACGAGTCGGTGAAGGACTACTTTACGGCGGAAGGCTTTGAGGTTTACAAAAAACTTGTCCACAACGGGAAGGCCGTTATATGCGGGCAGCCCGGCTACAAGTTCATGCGCTTTGACGATGGCGTGCAGGCGCGCTCGCTGCCCATGCGCTTCTCCTTTAGCAACCGCCGCCAGTTTGTAGAAAATGTGGTATTCGACATCGAAGCGGCAACGGGCAAAATACGCTCGCTACAGTTTGCCGCAAGCGACGGCGTGGCGCGCGACGTGGCGCACCACGACCAGTGGAACGAGTACTCGCGCATGGCTATCATCAACTTTATTGAAACCTACCAGACGGCCTACGCCCTCAAGCGGCTCGACTACCTGAAGTCCATCTTTTCGGAGGACGCGCTCATCATCGTAGGGCGGGTGGTGCGCCCGGCGGCGACCGTCGAAAACCGCTACATTCCCCCAAAAGTGGAAAAAACACGGTACGACAAAGCCACCTACATGAGAAATCTGGAGCAGTGCTTCCGCAGCCAAGAGTACATCAACCTGAAGTTTACCAACACCAGCATCAAGAGGTCCGGCAAGGGCGGCGAAATGTACGGCATACAGATGCAGCAAGACTACTTCTCGGCAACCTACGGCGACAAGGGCTACCTCTTTCTGTACGTGGACTTGAACGACCCCTTTAGGCCCATTATCCACGTGCGCACGTGGCAGCAGGAAAAAGACCCTGACTTTGGGGTGTACGACCTCGGACATTTTTAAGAGTAAAATGCTAAAAAGCACATAAAAAATAAAAAATGAGAACAGCAAAACACAAAGCTTACAGGCAATGGCTCTTTGCCTTAGCTATGATGCTTACGGCAGGCGCAAGCGTCAACGCCCAAATATCCGTAGGCAATTTTGAAGAAGACCCTACAGATCAGGAGGCGCGCCTCGGTTCTCCGCGTAGGAACTGGAATACCGACGAGCTCTATGCGCTGATTAAAATCAGGACAAGCCTGCGCTGTCCGGATTTCATAGCTTTCGATTTTGGGGCGATGGGCATGGGCGAGGTAGACTGCAAAGACGGGCACACGTGGGTATACGCTCCGGCAGGCGTTAGGCGTATTTCCATAAGCCACAAGCTGGCAGGCTCGCTGGAAAACCACATGCTGCCCACGCCGCTCCGAGCCGGCACGGTGTACGTGATGGAGCTGGTAGGCGGTACGCAGCGCTCCTACTTGGAGCAAACCTCGAACATAGGGCATGTTGCCTTCGAAGGGTATCCGGAGGGCGCTATTTTAAAAATAAACGACGAGGAAGAAATACTGACCGGCAAGCGCTGGGTTAAGAATCTGCCTTCCGGCTACTACGTCTACGAAATATCTGTCTCCGGCTACTTTTCCGAGCGCGGAAAGGTTACCGTCAAGGGAGACGAAACGAAAGAAATAAGCATTAAAATGGTACCGTTTGCCGATGATCGCCCTCGCCTTCGGGAGAGCAATGGAAAATAAGCGGTTTGCACGCTTTTTTTGTGCGCCTGCCCCCCAACAAAACAGCAACATAATATTACTACAGCATAAAAAAATGAGAACAGCAAAACACAAAGCTTACAAGCAATGGCTCTTTGCCTTAGCTATGATGCTTACGGCAGGCGCAAGCGTCAACGCCCAGATGTCCGTAACAAAATTTGAAAAGACCACGGATCAGGAGGCGCGTATCGGCTCTCCGCGTACCAACACAAATGACGGCAAGCTTTATGCCCTGATTAAAATCACAACCGACCTTACCTGTACAGACTTTGTGAATTTCAACTTCGGGGGGGTAGGGTATGGCGATATAGATTGCGAAAAAGGGACGTGGGTATACGCACCGGCAGGCGCCAGGCGCATTTCCATAAATCACAAGCTGGCAGGCTCGCTGGAAAATCACGACCTGCCCATGACGCTTGAGGCCGGCACGGTGTACGTGATGGAGCTGGCAAGCGGCAGGCAGCACACCTACTTGGAGCACACCTCGAACATAGGGTATGTTACCTTCGAAGGCCACGTGATCGGCGCTACCTTAAAAATAAACAACGAGACGGAAATAATGGCTGACGCCTACTGGAGGAAGAATCTGCCTGCCGGCGCCTACGACTACGAAATATCTGCCCCCAACTACGAAACCGAGCGCGGAAAGGTTACCGTCAGGGGGGAAGAAAAGACGCCGGTAAACATTAAAATGCGCTCATCCCTTGGCGAGGTACGCATAACTTCTACGCCCGAAGATGGGGCAAGCATCCTGATAGACGACAAGATGCAAGATGGAAAAACAACGCCCGCTACCATTGAGCTCAACAAGGGCAAGTACAGCATAACCGTTACCAAGAAGTTCTACAAGCTCGACAAGCAGGAAGTACAGGTAAAGGCGGGCGCGCAGACCCAGCTCAACGTGGAGCTCAAGCCCAACTTTGCCGTGGTGAGCGTACACTCGGCCGACAACGGGAAAATCTTTATCGACGACAACTTTGTAGCTAACGGAAGCTGGCAAGACCGCCTCGCAGCAGGGCCGCACAGGCTGAGGGTG
>JAIRXY010000212.1 GCA_031268055.1 Prevotellaceae bacterium
CCATCGCATTACCCTCAATGTAGAACTTTCCAAAATCGTGAAATCCGCCCCTGTCCTTGCTTTGCCATGCCTCGATGATGCGGTGGCCGACCGATTTTCGGGTAGCAGGGCCCGGCTTGTAGTAGTTGTTTACGATGTTGTGCTGCCCGTTTTCGCCGGCGTAGGAGCTGTTGAAGCCCCAGTTGTAAATAACGTTGTTGCGAAAATCCACCCATTCGGTATTAGCGGTTGCCTCGTGGTAGCGAGCTCCGCAAAAGCGCGGGTTGCGGCTGCTGTGGTGCGCCAGCAGGTTGTGATGAAAGCTTGCGCCCATACCCCCCCAAATGCCGCCGTAGCCGTGAGCGCCCTTGGCGTGCACCGAAGCCACAAGGCTTTCGGAAAGCAAGCACCATTGCAGGGTAAAGGATTCGTTGTTGTAGAACGATCCGCACTCATCGGTGCTCCAGCTCATGGAGCAGTGGTCTATGATAATGTTTTTTTGGCGGCTGCCGCTCATCGCGTCGTCGGTTACCTGATTGGCATCGCCCAGCCTGAAGCGCAGGTAGCGCACAATGATTTGGTCGGCTTGCAGCTTCACCGGATAGCCGGCAACTGTAATGCCGTCGCCCGGTGCGCTCTGTCCGGCAATGGTGATATGGCTTTCGCTAACAACCAGCGGACTTTGCAGCTCAATGTTACCCGACACTTTGAACAACACCGTGCGCGCACCCTTGGCCTTCACCGCTTCGCGCAAGCTTCCCGGCCCATTGTCGTTCAGGTTGGTCACATAAATTACCTTTCCGCCGCGTCCGCCCTGCGTGTACATGCCAAAGCCTTCGGCGCTGGGGAAGGCCAGCTTCGATTTGTTCAGCGCAAAGTAGCGAGCCGTGCTCTGCTGGCTAAATCCCAAGTAGGCGGCCAGCTCCGGTACTTTTGCGCGAAGCTCCGCTGCCGCCATGCGAGCAACCTCGCGCGCGCCGGCTTCTACCAGATGGGTGTTGTCTTCTTTCCCCTCCACATCAGCCAAGCTTTCGCCGGGCTTGAGCCACATAAAAAAACGCTTGGACTGCTCTACCCCCAAGCTGTCAATCCAGCGCGTAGTGGCCGCATTGAGGTCAACGAGGGGCACGCTGAGCTGCTGGGCTACCTCGCGGGGTATCTCCACGTAGCGGCCGTGGGTGTCCTCGAGGTTTCCTGCGCTGCCAAACTTACGGCGAGCAATGGCGGTAAACAGCACCGGCTTACCGCCTTTTGCTCGTACCTCCTCTACGTAGCGTACAAGGTTTGCGCGAAAGGCAGTTTCCGCCTCTGCATATCGGGCGGTATCTGCCTGCTTTTCATCGTTGTGCCCAAACTGTATGAATACGTAATCGCCCGGCTTTACTCTATCCACTATTTTCTTCCATCGCCCTTCGTCCCTGAAGCTTTTTGTGCTTCGCCCGTTTGCGGCGTAGTTCTCAACGGTTACCTCGCTCGTCAGAAATTCGGGCATTAGCATGCCCCAGCCCCGCTCGCGCTTATCCTTATCAAGCGCTTTGTCGGCCATAGTAGAATCGCCTGCCATGAAGACAGTAAAGGGTTTGCGCTCTGTGGCGCAAATGCAGAGCAGCATCGCAGAAAAGAAAATTAAGGCGTATCTTTTCATTGTAGTAGCGTGTTATTCGGTTAATTTTCCGTTGATGTGCAGGTTGGCATACTTTACGTTCCGCGCACCGGTTATTGAGTTACCCTTCTCCACGCCGTTGAAAAAGCTGTTCGACACGCTAATATCGTACACATTCTCCAACCCCTCCAAACCGGTAATCAGCACACCGTAGCGGCTTTTTTCGGAGGTTACGTTTTCGAGGTGCACGTTGCGTACTGTTGGCGGGAAGTCGCGCTGACATTGCTCGCGGGGGTCGTACACCAGATTTATTTTCAGCACGGCCTCCTTGCACTGTCCAACTTTCACGTTCCGAACAAATACGTTTTCGACAACACCGCCGCGGCATGCGCTCGTTTTGATACGGATTACCCGCTCAAGCTCAGGGCTGTCCATTTCGCAGTTCTCCACGTACAGGTTCTTGTAGCCGCCGGATATTTCGCTTCCTATCACCACGCCACCATGTCCGTCCTTCATTTTGCAGTGGCGCACGATTATATTCTCGCTTGGCCGATTCCAGCGGCGACCATCGTTGTTTCGCCCCGACTTGATAGCGATGCAGTCGTCGCCCGTATCGAACGTGCAACCTTCAATCAGCACGTTGCTGCACGATTCGGGGTCGCAGCCATCGCTGTTGGGGCCGTGGCTCAGCACGTTGACGTTGCGCACCGTCAGCTGGTCGCAGAGCAGCGGGTGGATAACCCAAAACGGCGAGTTGATAAGCTTTACGTTTTCTATCAGCACGCGGGTACACTCGTACAGGTTGATGAGCTGCGGGCGCAGGCCGTCCTCTTCGGTCATAACGCGCGCCTCAACGGGCGTTTTATTTTGCTCAAAGCTGAGCAGCTTTGGGCGACCGGTGCGCTGTGAGATTTGCCCTTCCTTGTAGCCATACTTTACCGCGCCGCACTTTGCCCACCAGTCGTCGTTTGATGCGCTGCCGTCAACAGTTCCCGTGCCGGTGATGCCGATATTTTCTGCCTTGTAAGCGTAAATGAGGGGGCGCGCATTGTAGCAATCTATGCCTTCCCAGCGCGTCAGCGTTGCCGGAAAGTAGTACTTTGCCTCGGTAGTAAATTTCAGCACTGCGCCCTCCTCCAAGTGGAGATTTACGTTGCTCTTGAGCGTTATGGGGCCGGTGTAGAACACGCCTTTTGGCACCGTCACTGTGCCGCCACCGGCGTTGGAGCAGACAGCAATGGCGCTGTCAATTGCCTTATGGTTTAGCTGCGCAGGGTTGTTGGCCACTGCACCAAAGTCGGTAATCGCAAAATGCTGCGAACTGAAGACCGGCAGGCCAATGCTTTTTTCGACTACCGCAGCTTGCTGCCACGCTTCCTTCATGGTTTGGCTGTGCGCGCACACTGCCGACAGCAAAACACCTGCAAAAAGAATAATTTTTTTCATACGCTACAATTTAATGTTTTGGATAATTGGTGAATTATAATAACCGCAAGCGCGGCTGTTATCAGAAGCTGCAAGTTTGGATAATGCAAATATAGCACATATTTTCAATATACGTGCGCGCACACATAATTTATTTTGGAATTTTTGAATGAATAATTACTGATAGCACACGGATGAAGCGGATTGAACGGATGAAGACGGATACTCGACTATTGATAGCACACGGATGCCACGGATTGAACGGATGAAGACGGATAATTGAACTTTTGAATTTTGACTGGCAATAAAATCCGTCTTCATCCGTTCAATCCGCTTCATCCGTGTGCTATCAACGATAGAAATGTTTCCAATATTCGTAATTCCTAATTCGTAATTCCTAATTTCTTTACAGCGTAACTCCTGTTTTGAAGATTGCAATTTCTCTGAAGTTTTTCTTTTCGGTGTTTACTTTTTCGCCATTGGCAACGCCTATCAGGTAGGTAATCAGGCGTTCGGCGGCATCCTCCATAGCTTCGTTTTCCACAATGCT
>JAIRXY010000218.1 GCA_031268055.1 Prevotellaceae bacterium
TCAGCAGAAAAATTTATGGGTTTTGCACAACCTACCCTACAGGACAAGCATTTAATGAAATAGCGGCTATTACAAGTTATGCTTATTTCGCACCACAAGGATTAAGAATTGAGAATTAAAGATTGGCCTGCCAAGCAGCTATTCTCAACGTTTCATGCTCCACCCCCATTTTGCAAGTTGCTACGATTTATTTATTTTACTCCATTTTAGGGCGTATTTAACGATAATGTGGCTGTATTGTAATTGTATTTCAAGGACATCCGACAGAGCTCGGCTATAGTTTGCAGAGGCATCACCTCCGAAGACGTGTGTTAGCTCGTGCAGGTACGTTGAGTAGGCATTGGCAAAGCTATTTTTGTTGAACACCGAATACGTCAGCGCAACATAATTCATTGTGTACCGCAACTCATGCCCATAGTTGTTTCGCCGGACAGCTCTTTTAAAGCAATTTGCCATTCCTTTCCATACCGCTTCTTCATTGTCAATAACTTTGCATTCAGGTAATTGTTTAAATCCGAAAAAATCGTCAAAAACTTCATAGGTACACTGCTCCAGAATCTGAATATATTTCTTTTCCAACTTATTAGGAAGCCTCGCAATGGTAAAACCACCTTCACTTTCGCATTTGTTTTCGAGGCGCTGGTATCCGAGCTTTTCAAAGCCTTCTTGTACGAGCAGGTATTTTTTGCCCGATAGCTTTTTCCATGACAGCGCCTGGCTGCGCCTGTTGATATTTACAATGTCATTGCGGGTGATGCGGTGCGTTGCGAGCAAGTCGGGGTATTTCTCCAGAAATTTTTTTACGCAATTGGGCGATTTCCTCAGGTTGGAAAGCAGCGTAGAAATGATACCATGAAACGAGGTTAAATCATATTTTTCTTTCGGCTGGGTATGCCAATATCTTTTGAAATACTCCAAAACGACAAATGAAGTTTCTGGGCTGATATAACCAACAAGGCTTTCAACTAATTGTACGACATCAAAATCGTAAAGTCCGTTTCTATCTCGGTCGCCTTTCTTGAACGTATGGTGACAAAAAACGAGGGGAATGTTGATAGTGCCTAACGCCTGAAAAGACGCAAAGATAATACCGCGGTCGCCAAATCCTCTTGTGGCAATGTAATTTTTTGGCAACGGAGCGGCAGAGCGTTTGGCAATCACTCCGTTGGAGCCCTCCCATATTTTTTCGCCGAGTAAAATATTTTCCTCATAGTAAAATGAAAGCATAACGGTGTCAATTAAACCCGGCGAAACAAAAATATTCCTGATTTCCAAGGATGTATTTTTGGTAAAATTCTGTTTTTCAAGTTCGTAGGCCAACGATTTGAGCTTCTTGTCGTCTATTATCAAGTCAGAAGTAATTACTTCAATGCGCCAATCGGATGATTTTGCAAAAACTTGCCATTGATGGTCGCGTACTGCATTCAGCGACGCAATTTTAAACCCCTCGCCAAAGTAACCAGCATACTTTGTGTCGGAGTGACGCTTGGTTGAAGCGCCAATGTGAACCAGCCACTCATAGCTAAAGCTGACATTTTTGGCTTTCATTACAAGAACATCATTTTTGTACGTGTACGTAAACGATTTATGCCACTTCTTATGTCCGATGGAATCATAGAAATTTTGTACAAAATCTCTCAACACTTTATACTTAGACCAATGAACAGGGTAGTCAAAAATCAAGTTGAGCGGTAATGTTTTTTTGTCTGCTGCCTTTGTCATTTTATTTATCATTAAGGGATACGAACTCTTTCTCTCTCTTGAGTTTGCTTTGCTACTGTACCGTAAGCAGCGCTTTTTCTCTTATGTCGGCTGACGAAGCGCCAACTTGCAGCTCGAAATCACCCGGCTCTACCACGCGCCGATTTTCTAAGTTGACAAACGACAAATCGTTGAGGGTGAGCTTAAAGATGACGGTTTTGGTTTCGCCGGCATCCAGCGCAACCTTCTCAAACCGCCGCAGCCGCTTCACATCGGGGATGAGCGAAGCGTAGAGGTCGCTCGAGTAGAGCTGCACTACCTCCTTTCCCGCGCGGCTGCCGGTGTTGGTTACGTCCACCGAAATCTCTATTTCCTCCTCGGAGCCAAGCGGCAGCTGGGTTTTGCTGATTTTTAGGCGGCTGTACTCAAACGTAGCGTAGCTTAGCCCAAAGCCAAAGGGGTATTCGGGGTTAAAGTCGCCTTCGTAGTTGTAGGCGCCAGCGCTTTTTTTCTGCTCTTCGCTGTGCTTGTGGTAGTAGGGTACCAGCGAGTTGGGAAAAGCCGGGTAGGTGTAGGGCAGCTTGCCCGACGGGTTGACTTTGCCGGCCAAAATATCGGCCAGCGCCTCGGCGCCGTACATGCCGGGCAGGTAGGTTTGCACAATGGCGTCTACCTTCGACGAGAACTTGGAAATTATGCGCGGCCGCCCTTCGCTTAACACTACAACTACTTTCTTTCCGGTTTGCAGCATTGCCTGCGCCAGCTCGGTTTGCAGCTCGTTCAGGTACAAATCGTGGAGGTCGCCGGGCTTTTCGCAGTACGAGTTTTCGCCTAAGCACAAAATGACGCAGTCCACCTTTTTTGCCGCGGCCACCGCTTCGTTGAACCTGTCCTTGTGCTCCGTGGCGTACTCGGTGGCGCTGGTGTAGCTCACGCCCGGCGCGTAGGTTACGTTTTCCTTGCCGAAGCTTTGCTGTATGGCCTCCAGCAGGGTGCGGCAGTCGTCGCCAAATTCGTCTATTTTTTCGCCCTGCCACGAGAACGTCCACCCGCCGTTGAGGGCGCGCTTGCTGACGGCGTTGGGGCCGGCAACCAAGATTTTTACGCCTTTTTTCAGGGGTAAAATGCCGTTGCTGTTCTTTAGCAGCGTGATGCCGTCGGCGGCAGCCTCGTAGGAGGCCTGAATAAATTCCTTGGCGTGAAATTTGGGGTAATCGCGGCTAAAGGTGTTGGGCGCTTCAAACAACTTCAGCTTTAGCTTCAGCGCGACTATCCTTGTTGCCGCCTCGTCGATGCGCGATAGCGGCACGGCGCCTTCGCTCACCAGCTCGGCGAGCAGCGTGCAGAATGCCTTGTAGTCGTAGGGAATCATCGACATGTCCACGCCGGCGTTGATGCTCGCCTTGATAGCTTCCTTGATGGACGGCGCCATTTTTTCGCGGCGGTGGAGGTTGTTGATATCTTCCCAATCGGTTACGACCATGCCCTTGAAGCCCATTTGCTCGCGCAGCAGCGTGGTGAGCAGGTCGTAGCTTGCATGTACGGGCTGGTTGTTGACGCTGCCCGAGTTGACCATCACGGTCTGCACGCCGGCGTCCACTGCGGCCTGAAAAGGTGGGACGTGGTACTCCAGCAGCACGTGCATGGGAATGTAGGCGGGAGTGCGGTCTTTTCCGCTCACGGGCGTGGAGTAGCCGATGAAGTGCTTCATGCAGGCGGCCACCTTTGCGGCGTTGCCCACGCTGTTGTCCTCGCCCTCGTAGCCTTTCACCAGCTGGTAGCCAAAGAGGGAGGACAGGTAGGGATCTTCGCCGAAGTTTTCGTACTGCCGCGCCCAGCGCGGGTCGACGCCCAAGTCCAGCACCGGCGCAAAGTTCCACGGCACGTTGGCGGCGCGGGTTTCGTAGGCGGCCACTTCGCCCATTCGCCTTGCGTGGGCGGGGTTCCACGTGGCGGCCAGCCCTATTTCCTGCGGAAACAGGGTAGCGTCGGCGACGTAGGTAGCGCCGTGAATTTCGTCTAACCCATACAGCACGGGGATTTTCAGGCGCGTTTCGTTCGCCGCCACCTCCTGCATTTGGGCGATGGCGTTGTTCCACCACTCGGTAGTGCGCGCGCGGGTGTTGGGCGAGTTGAGGATAGACCCCACGTGGTAGGTTGCTACCGCCTCGCGCAGCTTGTCCATATCAAGCTGTAGCGTGCTGGTGGGGGGCGTATCCTCGCCTGTGCACAGCATGTCGATGCTGATTTGCGCCATTTGTCCTATTTTTTCCTCCAGCGTCATTTGCGCTACGAGGGCGGCGGCTTGCCCGTCAACGTCGCTCTGGGGCTGCGAGGTGCAGGCAGAGAGCGCGGCGGCGGTAGCCATTGCAAAAGATATTTTTTTCATAATTGGTAAAGTATTAAAATGTTCTATCACCTCCATGCACATGCGGCCGTTGTGGTAGGGGCACTTCCACGGCCCCGCCTTGTCGTCGCTGCGGTTAACGCTGCCGTCGGCCTTGCGGCTCCAGCGCCATTCGCCGCCTGCCCTGTCGGCTATGCTGCTCTGGATGTACTGCCATACGCGGACGGCTTTTTCTAAGTAGCCCTCGCTACCGGAATTTTTGTAGGCGTACAGAAACCCAACCACCGCTTCGGCCTGCACCCACCAGTGGCGGTCGCTGTCAGCGTGGCTGCCGCTGCGCTCGTAGGCCATGCTACCGTCAGGTTGCAGGCCTTCCGCCGCGGCGTCGGCAATTTTTAGCGAGAGCGCCCCTACCTGCTCCAGCAGCGCTGCGTCGCCCAGCGCTTCGGCGGCTTCCCGCAGCAGCCACGACGCTTCAACGTCGTGCCCGTAGGATACGCCGGATGATTGCACGCCCCACGCCTCGTCGAAGAACAGGTTGAGGTGGCCGGACTTGCTCAGCATTTTTTCCGTAAAAATGGCTATCAGCTTTCGCTGCGCCTCGCGCAGCTGCGGGCTGCTCCACGCGCGGCAAAGGTTGGTGTAAGGCTCAAGAATATGCAGGTGGGTGTTCATCGTTTTTTTCTCGTTGGCGTCCTTGCTGCTCAGGCGCACGTCGTCCATTGCGCCCCACCTGCGCGTGTAGGCTTCGAGGTAGCCGCCCGCCTTGTCGTCGCGATGCTTTTCTATCAGGTAAAAAAATTCCTTTGCCAGCTCCAGCGCCCTCTCCTCGCCGGTGGCGCGGTAAAACTCCGAAAAACCGTACAGGGCAAACCCCTGCGCATACATTTGTTTTTTTGTGTTTACCGGGCGCCCCTTGTAGTCCAGCATCCAGTACACGCCGCCAAATTCGCTGTCTATAAAGTAGCGGGTGATGTAATCGAAGGCGCGCTGCGCCATTGCCCGGTATTCGGGTTTATGCAGCAGGCGGTAGGCGGCGGAGAATGTCCACAGAATACGGGCGTTGAGCACCGCGCCCTTGTCGGCCTGCGGGTGCAGCGTGCCGCTTCCGTCAATGCGGCCGTAAAAGCCACCCTGACCGGCATCCTGCATGCGGGTGATCCAAAAAGGCAGGATGTTGTTTTCCAGCTCATGCTTAAATGCTTCCATGCGTTTTTTCGGTGTGCTTTAGAGCTTTATGGGAGATTATTTATTTCACGTCGCTAATAAGAACTAAACCGGCCAAAATTACGCTTTATTTCTATTGCTTTTTTATTCTAAGGGCAAGCTTATACGAAAAAGCTATAAAATTTTTTTGGCAATGTGGCATTTTTTGCGCTGCAACAAATGGATAAAATGGTTAAAAAGACGATATTAACCTGAATCAGGATTGGCAGAATTTTGGGATTGGCAGAATTTGCCATCGCTCCGACGTTTCACGTAGAGCTACCGAGATTCAACGATGTTCGCTAATCACAACCCTAACAGGGTTTTAAACCCTGTTAGGGTACAACAGTTAGGGTTACAAAGATTCAACCCGTTCGCGGGTTGTCGCCCAGCATGAATCGTGCGGATAAAAGCTGTTTGGGCAACGAACTTTTTTATCGGACAGCAGCGTATAGTACTACCAAAAATTAAAGGATTTTCTCGGTAATCAAGAAAATCCTTTAATCCTAATAAGTTATGGTGCAAATAATTACCTAATGCACAATCTTCTTTTTTGCCGACAACACAGATGCTGATGCGGGCGGGGAAGATGGTGTAGAATTTTACTTATCGTCATACATATCTAAATACCATTTCGCTTCGGCAGGAATTTGAGTAGAGACTTTTGTTTCGTACAATTTTTTTGCTTCATCTTTTATCTTCTTTTCTTCATACACCATGTTCCATCCTTTTTTCAGATGCACATCATAGCTGTACTCTACAACAGTTGTTCCCTTCTCCGGATCGCCGCCTGTATAGGAGCCTGCAATGCTTGCATCTCCGTCCACATACATCAAGTATATCCCTTTGCTCCAATCTTTTGCATTGAGCCAATCTTCTGCTCCGTAATATAAGGCGCCTACTTCGTCGCCTGATTTGTATACCGTCAAAAACATCCTGCCTGTTTTTGCGGTAGGATTGATTATTGTTAGCTTCTCAAGCTCTTCATCACTATACTCATTGTCATGAAGGTATTGGGCGTTGACGCTTGTCGGCAGGTTCATCGTAAAGCTGCCGTTGCCGTAAGGAATGCTTACAAACGCAACATCTCTGTTTAGCTCAGCAAAATAAATTGTCAGCTTTACAGTGTCAACTTTTCCGCTGTAGCTTCCACCGTTTTCAAGGTTAATTTCGATAACGTTGTCTTGAATCGCACCGCTTACGCTTTTGTTGTCTTCGTCTTTGTCACAGGAGCAAACAGCTGCAACCGTAAGCAGGCTAACGAGCGCCATTGTAGTAAAGGAATTTCTTTTCATTGTATTTTATTTATTTATTAGTAATGTTAGTAGTGTTGTTTTATTTTCTGTTTCAATGGATTAATCATGTTCACTATTTTAGCCCGCGGAGCATTTGCGCCCTTTGAAGTATTTTCTTAGCCAAGGGCAAAAGGTTGTTGCACCGTCGAGCACGGGCGGCGGCGGCGGGGGAGCGCGCGGGGGGAAATGAAAAAACGCATTGATGCATTGATACTCGACAGTATATGTGGGTGTGGTAAGTATGACCTTTCCTTCGGAGGATGCTCCGAAAGCAGCAGGCAATATGTCCGAATAGCTATACATTTATCTTACTAAAGATAGTTGGGGTGATAAGTTCGGGGCAAATGTACGCATTTTTTTAATTTGTATCACAAGCAAATAGAATTTTTTTGAAAAAATGAGTAGGCGGGGGTAATCAGCATTTTTTGCGCACCCGTTTGCCGATTGCTGCTACGCTCTCTCGCCAAACTCTACCAAAAATTAAAGGATTTTCTCGGTAATCAAGAAAACCCTTTAATCTTAATGAATTATGGTGCAAGTAGCTGCCTAATGCACAATCTTCTTTTTTGCCAACAGCACAGATGCCGGTTCGGGCAGAGAAGGTTGTGTAGGATTTTTATAATAAACATCATCATCATCATCAAAATACCATTTTACCCCAGCAGGAGTTTGAGTAGTTATTTCCCAATAGTTTGCTGTAGATTTAACGTACGTCATATTCCACCCCTTTTTCAGATACAGATTAAACGTAACTTTTCCTTCCTCCTCCGCATAAGAGCCTGTAACTTTTACATCTCCATCCGCATAGGTGATACCTCCGTCCACATTTTCAGCTTTTAGACGGAAGCGACCTATTTTAGCGCCCGATTTGTATGCATACAAATTAGGGTTACATCCTTTTACATTCGGATTACTTACATTAACGCCTTGGGGCATATCTTCATCGAACAATGAAGTAAGACATTGGGAAATACTGCTTTCCGGTACATTCAGCGTAAATTTGCCGCTGCCGTAAGGAGCGCTTACAAGTACAATATCTCTGCTTTGGTCGTTGGAATAAATTTCCAACCTTACAGTATCAATTTTCGCGCTGTGGCTTTCGCCATTTTCAAGGTTAATTTCGATAGCGTTGCCTTGAATTGAGCTGCCTTCATTGTTGTCGTTGTCGTCGTTGTTGTTGTTGTTGTTGTTGTTGTTGTTGTCGTCAACAACGACAACATCCTCAGCATTCTCATCCTCATCCTCATCCTCATCCTCAAAATACCATTTTACCTCAGCAGGAGCTTGAGTAGTTACTTCCCTACCGCTTGTTGTAGATTTAGCGTACATCATATTCCACCCCTTTTTCAGATCCAGATTAAACGTAACTTTTTCTCCTTTCTCCGTATAAGAGCCTGTAACTTTTACATCTCCATCCGCATAAGTGATATCTCCTTTCACATTTTCAGCTTTTTGACGAAAGCGACCTACTTTAGCGCCCGATTTGTATGCGTACAAATTAGGATTACGTCCTTTTACATTAGGATTACTTACATTAACGCCTTGGGGTATATCTTCATCGAACAATGAAGCAATGTATTGTAAACTAATGCTTTCCGGTAAATTCAGCGTAAATTTGCCGCTGCCGTAAGGAGCGCTTACAAGCACAATATCTCTGCTTTGGTCGTTGGAATAAATTTCCAACCTTACAGTATCAATTTTCGCGCTGTGGCTTTCGCCATTTTCAACAACAATGTCGAGCTTGTTGTTTTGAATCGCGCCGCTTTCACTGCTGTTGTCTTCGTCTTTGTCGCAGGAGCAAACCGCTGCAACCGCAAGCAGGCTAACGAGCGCCATCGTAGTAAAGGAATTTTTTTTCATTGTATTTTATTTATTAGTAACGTTAGTAATGTTGTTTCATTTTCTGTTTCAATGGATTAATCATGTTCGATATTTCAGCCCGCGGAGCATTTGCGCCTTTTGAAGTATTCTCTTAGCAAAGGGCAAAGGTTGTTGCACCGTCGGGCATGGGACGGTGCGGGGGAGGAGGGCGCGCAGGGAGAGGCTTTGCATTGCGCGTTGGCAAGCCCACGCGCTTGCAGCCGTCGCGGGCAGCAAGCGAGCGAATATGCCTGAAATACACCATTATACAAAAGCATATGCCGCCAGCATCACAAACAATTTTCCAAGCTATTGCTGCGCTCTTAAAATGAAAAAATATGTTAATGTGCTGATATTCAGCTATATACGGTGAGGGGGGGGGTAAATATGACCTTTCCTTCGGAGGATGCTCCGAAAGCAGCAGGCAATATGTCCGAATAGCTATGCATTTATCTTACTAAAGATAGTTGGGGTGATAAGTTCGGGGCAAATGTACGCATTTTTTTAATTTGTATCACAAGCA
>JAIRXY010000306.1 GCA_031268055.1 Prevotellaceae bacterium
TACTTATCCCTAATTTTCATCGGGAAAGACCGCTACGAAGTGGAGGAAGTTTAGCCACGTGAAGTAAACAGCTTAGCGCGGCTTGCCCTCTACTCAACCTCTGAGGCGGCTTTTACAAAGCCCATAAACAGCGGGTGAGGCTTGAGTACGGTGCTTTGAAATTCGGGGTGAAACTGCGAGGCGATGAAGAACTTGTGCGTAGGGATTTCGATAATTTCCACCAAACGGGTTTGTTCGTTTACGCCGGAGGCTACCAGCCCTGCCTTTTCCAGCTCGGACAAGTACTCGTTGTTAAGCTCAAAGCGGTGGCGATGGCGCTCAACGACCTCCGTTTTGCCGTATATTTTGTGCGCCAGCGTTCCCTCCGTTATCGTACACTTGTAACCGCCAAGGCGCATGGTGCCGCCAAGGTTGGTTATGTGCTTCTGGTTTTCCATAATATCGATAACCTTGTGCGGGGTACTGGGGTTGATTTCGGACGAGTGCGCGTCCTTGTACCCAAGCACATCGCGCGCCAGCTCAATGACGGCGCACTGCATGCCAAGGCATATGCCAAAGAATGGAACGTTATTTTCGCGCGCATAGCGAACGGCAACAATTTTTCCCTCTACTCCCCGCTCTCCAAAGCCGGGGGCAACCAAGATGCCCTGCATACCCTTTAGCGTTTCGGATACGGTGTGCTCGTTGATGTGCTCCGACTGAAAAAAGTGAATTTTCACCTTGCACTCGTTGTACACGCCGGCATGAATGAGCGCCTCCAAGATTGACTTGTAGGCGTCGGGAAGCTCCACGTACTTGCCCACAAGCCCAACGTTTATCATCTTGCTGGGGTGCTTGGATTTTTCCACAAACTTTTTCCACGCCTCCATATCGGCTTCGGGAGGGTTGGTGAGCTTAAACTTTTTGAGCACCACTTCATCCAACCTCTCCTTTTGCATTACCAGCGGCACTTCGTAGATGGTCGGCACGTCCACCGACTGCACCACCGCGTCGGGGTCAATGTTGCAGAACAGCGCAATTTTTCGGCGAAATTCGCGGGGCAAATCTTTTTCGGTACGCAGCACCAGCACATCGGGCTGCACGCCGGTTTCCAGCAGCTGCTTCACCGAGTGCTGCGTGGGCTTTGACTTGAGCTCGCCGGCTGCTTTTATGAAAGGCACCAGCGTTAGGTGGATAAAGAGCACGTTGTCTGCGCCCATTTCGTAGCGCAGCTGGCGCACGGATTCCACGTAGGGCAGCGACTCTATGTCGCCCACCGTGCCGCCAATTTCGGTAATCACAAAGTCGTACTGGTGGCAGGTGCCAAGCAGCTGTATGCGCCGCTTGATTTCGTCGGTAATGTGGGGGATAACCTGCACCGTCTTGCCGAGGTACTCGCCTTTGCGCTCGTTGTTGATTACCGTTTGGTAAATACGGCCGGTGGTAACGTTGTTGTCCTGCGTGGTGTTGATGCCCAGAAAGCGCTCGTAGTGGCCAAGGTCAAGGTCGGTCACAGCGCCGTCTATGGTTACGTAGCACTCCCCGTGCTCGTAGGGGTTGAGCGTATCGGGGTCGACGTTGAGATAGGGGTCGAGCTTTTGGATAGCCACAGAAAATCCACGGGCTTGCAGCAGCTTGGCCAAGGACGCCGCTACAATACCTTTACCGAGGGAGGAAACAACGCCGCCCGTTACGAAAATATACTTTGTTGCCATTTTTAGTTTTAAAAAGACCCCAAAATTACGCTTTATTTTTTGAAGCACAAAATTAGGGTGGTGATTTAAAAAGTATGCTATCTGAATTTATACATATTCAAAGTTAATATAAAAGAAAGCCAAATAAAAAGCTTTGAGGTGATTACGCATTATCTTAGAGAAACAGCAGGTTTTTCTAAAAGTACGCCTGATACAATGTCTCAACCGGCAATTATTCTCCTCAATACCTACGGTATATTTCTTGCCGATTATATGATTGCCGGATTGAAATGCAGTGACAAAACTTTCCCAATTATCCATCATTGTCAATTTTTTTATGGCAGCATACTTTTTAAATCGTCACCCAATACATTGTGGCAGCTAAAGCAGCTTGTAGGCGGCCTCCAGCTGCTCGTAAAAAATCTCGCCAAACTTGCGAATGATCGGCTCTTTGAGGAATCGAAAAACCGGAATATTATCTTTTTTTCCCAAGCTTCGTGCACATCGGCACATGCCTTGGCGGTCGTAGTTGAGCGCAAAATTGCTGCCCAGCCGTCGGACGCGAATAGGGTAGAGGTGGCACGAAATGGGCTTGCGGTAGGTGGTTTTATGCTCCAAAAAAGCTTTTTCGATGGCGCACAGGCAAGTTCCATTTTCGGAGAAGTAGGAGTAGGCGCACTCCTCGCCGTCGGCCACCAGCGGAGTAACCAAATCGTCGTCGCTGTCGTACACCGCCACGCCCTGCCTGTCTATGGCTTTTTGGCCTTTTGGGGTGAGGTAGCTGTAAAGCTGTGGCAGCTCCAGCTGCAATACTTTCTCCTCGTTCTTTTCCAGCGGCGCGCCGCTGTCACCGTACACGCAGCATACGCCGGCGCAGGCGCTCAGGTCGCAGCAGAAGCAGCAGGTAAGCAGCTCTGACGACACTATTTTATTGTCTATTTGTAGCATTTAATCGAAAAACTTCCATGATACGCCAAACTTGAATACGCGCTCGTTGCGCGGGTAGTGCACCGCCGAAAAGTAGCTCGTATTCCCCTCAATTAACCCCTGTATAGCGTGCTCCCACTTAATGAATGGCGTAGCTCGTTTCCACCGGAAAGCAACAAAAGCGTCAGCCCACAGGTAGCCCCCCAGCTGCACGGACGAGGTGTGGAACATGCCCACCGAAGGGTTGTACTCGTAGCCGTTGAAGCGGGTGTTGTACTGCCAATCTACGCCCAGCTGCATTCGCAGCACGTTTTTTACCAAATCGCGCTCGTAGTAGTAGGTGGCGCTCACGGCAAGCAGCGGAACGGATACAACGTCTTTGTTGGAGGATACCTGCATTAGTATCCGGTGGTGAATGTTTATGCCCCTAAAATCCAGCTTTTGGTTTAGCGTAAGCGCCGAAATGCTCAGCGCCTCAGCGTACTGCTGGGGTATTGCGTTGCTGCCGAAGTAGACAAAGTTATTCAGTATGCTTTGGCTTGCGCCTACTTCGCAGCGGAGCGTGGGTATGAGCAGCGCAGCCTCAAGGCGCAGTTCTTGGCTTTGGTCAAAACTGTTGCTCCAGCTGTAGTGGTTGGTGAAGTAGCTGCCGATAAAGACGTCCTGCGTGCGTCCGGCCAGCAGCGCGCCCAGCTTCAGGTGCAGGCCATCTTTGACGGGGTAAATTGAGAGCGTCATATCGCCCTTCAGCTCAAAGTCTCCGCTTTGGTAGCCCGCCATGTTGGTTTGGGCGGAGGCGTTCCACCTGAAGTACTTTTTGTACCACGCCGACATTGAGGCATAGGCATAAACCGTATTCAAGTCCTCGCTTGATGTTCCGGCAAAGTACATTGCGGGGTAAAACATAAACGTTTGCAAGCTCTTATAGCCCAAGCCTGCCGACAGCGACTCAAAAATGTAGGCGCGCAGCGGCCGGAATTGCACAAATAGCCTGTTATTTAAAATGCTCATTCCCAGCGAATCGCGCGTTGCTCGACCAAGGTAGCGGTTGCTATAGAACGCTTCGTCGTTGTCGGTGTATATTTTGCTGAACGTGGAGTACTCCAGCGAATGCCCTATGCGCCCTATCAGGATGTTGTTTATCACGCTATCGTTGCCGATGTATATCATGGGAATATCAACGGAGTGCGTGAGGAAGTAGGTGTGGTTGCGCAGGTGATTTTTTCCCGTTTGCAGGTTTACTAAGTGAAGCTGAACGTCAACGGTTGTATCGGTAATCATTTTGTCGTCGGTAATGCCGCCGTTTTCCTGAGCTTCTACTTCGTTGAAAATGTAGCCCAAGCTGGCCTTGTAAAATTTGCCTAAGTATGAGGCGTTAAAGGAGACCGACCGGTTGTCAACGCGCTGGCGCGGGTAAATCCCTTTCGTCCCCATTCCGTTGTACATTATCCCGTAGGTTAGGTTGTGGGTAATGTTCTGCGCGTGCAGCACGCGCAGCTGATCTTCCATCTGCGATTTTGAGCCAGCCCAATCGTAGTATAGCAGGGTGTACGGCGTAGTGGTGTTGTAGAATGAAATGTTGTCGGGCGAAAAAAAGTAGGCCTCGTAGGGCTGCATGAACAAAAAATCGCTCTTTCCCGCGCGCTTGGTGTAGCTGTATGGCATTACAGGGCTGCCCAGCGTCCCTAAAAACATAGCGCCAACATCATCGCGAAAAAACGGGTAGTCGGTGCGAAAGTAGAACAGGCTGGTGTCAAGCCCCACGCGCTGTACCTCGTTGGTGGTATGGTTTACGCGGTAGCGCAGAATGCGCGACTTGCGCGTTGTGTCAGTCTGCATTTCGTCGTCGTCAACCGCTTTTGGCAGCTCCAGCCTCCTCTCCTTTTTCTTGACCGGCTGATTTGCCAACAGCGCAGTGTCGCCGGGCATCAGGGCAGCGGTATCAACAGATAATAAGGAGTCTTGGAGCAGCGGCAGGCTGTCTTGGAAAGATAGCAGGCTATCGCGGGGCGTTAGTAAGCTGTCTTGCTCCACCTCGGCAGGCGGCTGCGCGGCGGCAACCGTGCAGGCGACCAACAAAAAAAATGAAGATATGGCGTACCGTAATATTGGCATGTTGAGCAAAGGCTAAAAATAAAGTACAAGCTGCAAAGGTACGAAAAGAAATTTTGAATTTTAAATTTTGAGCTGTGAAAGATAGCTACCTGCGTTTCCTGACCTTGTCAATGCGACACCCAAGAGTAGATTAGGTCAACATCGTATTTGTGTTTTGCATAAACAGCTATTTTTTAAGGATGCGTTTTTGGGTACAAAGTACAGTAAGCTTTGGATATTACGAAGGCTGAATTAGTAAAGCAGTCAATCTGCCGTTTCGCGCTGCAAACCACCGTCTAACCCTTCATCGTGCGGAGCAATTGTCCAATTTAAAATTCCCTTTACTGCATTTGCCGGTAGTCGTTCGCCGTTGGCTCCAAACACCAGCATATCCACGCGCTTCTCCACGGTGCATTTGGACTCGTCAATTTCGCCGTTTTTGTCCGTAACAGCGGCTAAATTTAAGCCTAAATGCTTTGCCAGAAACAGGTACATTGCTTTGCGCTTTGAGAAGCCGTAATCGTGGCCTTCGTCGGCAAAGTGCACATTTTCTACCTGCTCAGGTTTTCCGTAAAAGCCATATATTTTTTGCAAGAATGGCATCTCTACCTCTGGCGTTGAGCTTGTCCAGTCTTTGCCATCGGAAATGATAAGCTGCGGGCGCGGGGCGAACATGGCTGCCACCTCGACGTTGTTCGTGCCGCCGCCACAGAGGTGAATGGGAGTACCGCTCTCGCACGGACAACCACCCATAAAGTACGACGAAAGCATCACCACCGGTATGCTCACCTTAATGCGGCTGTCAATGGCCGATATTAGCATTGTTTGCGACCCGCCGCCGGAGCCTCCCGTAATAGCTATGCGGGTTGTGTCGGCATTTTTGAGCGTGCAGAGGTAGTCGAGGATACGAATGGCGTTGAGCGTTTGCATGGTGTGAGCAATGCTACGGCGATGGTCGGCTTCCTGAAATTGCAGCAGCGATTCGCCCCAGGCAAACAAATCGTAGCTTACGGCAATAGCGCCCATGCGCGCTTGCATGGCGCACCGTAGCTGCTGGTCGGCGCGGTAGCGGCCATCGACAAAGTGGCCGTTGGGATTCAGCACAACAGGAAGCAGCCCTTTTGTTTTCTGCGGCTTATAAATAGAGCCACAGACGTAAACTCCCCGCAACACCTCCAGCGCAAAATTCTCAACCGTATAGCCGGTATGCTTGCGCGGCTTGGTGAGTATCGGCGGCGTACACGGATTTTCCGGCATTGTCGACAGGCCAAGCGCCTCAAGCATGCAGGTGCGGAGCGAATCGCGGCGCACCCCCCACGAGGCGCTGCTGCCATACAAGGTCGAAAGGTAGCGCAAATGCTCCTTACCCTCGTCGGGCGTGCGGCGCGAATATTCGTAAGATTTTACCTTGTATACGCCTTCAAATTCTTCCACTGCTTTCATGTCGAAAGGCGCAAGCACGTTGGCAAGCGTTTGCTCCACGCTGTACGGGCGAATCCGCCAGTCGGCGTAGGTAAGCACACGACCATCTACCATATCGGGTGAGAATTTAAGGCGAATGCCAAGCTGCCTTTGCACATCAAGCAGCACGTCTCTAAGCGGACGCTTGTAGAGGCTATCTGAAGTTTGAGTCCCAATACCGTGTGCGCACACGGTAATAGCGCACAAAAAGAGAAAGGTAAAAACCCTGAAAATTCTCATAAAAAAATGGTATTACAGAAAATTTTACTTGCCTACGTTAGCGGTCAGAACTTCGGCGTCAATGAGGATACGGCCGCAGTATTCGCATACGATAATTTTTTTGCTCAGCTTTATATCCACCTGACGCTGCGGTGGGATTCTGTTGAAGCAACCTCCGCAGGCGTCGCGGCTTACCGAAACTACGGCCAAACCGTTTCGCGCATTGGCGCGAATACGCCGGTAGGCGCTATAGAGGCGACTTTCGATTTTATCCTTGTATTCCTCCGAGTTTTTGCGGAGGTCGTCCTCCTCGCGCTGGGTTTCGTCGGTAATTTCTTTCAGCTCTTTTTGCTTTACCTCCAGCGCTATTTTTTTATCGCTAAGTATGCCGGAGGTTTCCTCCACAAGGCGCTTTTTTTCCTTGGATTGAAAAGAAAATTCTTTTATTTTTTTCTCGCTCAGCTCAATTTCCAGCGATTGAAACTCAATTTCCTTCGAAAGAGAGTCAAATTCGCGATTATTCCGGACATTTTTTTGCTGCTCGCCATACTTCTTTATCAACATTTTTGCCGTTTCAATATCATTCTTTTTCTTCAGCACCATGCTTTCCATTTCGCGTGCCTCAGATTGATAGTTTTTTATGCGCGTTTCAAGTCCGGCAATTTCATCTTCAAGGTCTTGCACTTCAAGGGGGAGCTCGCCTCTCAGGTGAATAATCTCATCAATCTTGGAGTCAACAAGCTGAAGTTCGTATAAAAATTTAAGCTTATTCTCAATGGGTACATCAATAGCATCTGTTACTGTTTTAGTCTTTGCCATGGCGTTACTTTATATTTAATTAGTTGAGTTAATTTAATGTGGTCAACTACCTGATTTACAGATAGCTAATTTGATTAACGGCATACTTCACCAAGTAGGGCGCAAAGGTAGGAAATTTTTTTGTTATTACCTCATAAAAAATTTCTATTGCGAAAATTTCACTTTCGTAGTGCCCCACATCAACAACGGTAATGCGCCCGTCGGCCTCCTGCAGCTGGTGATACTTAAAGTCCGCGCTGACAAAGGCGTCTGCGCCGCAGGCAAGCGCCTTATCCGTGAGGCTGCTGCCGCTGCCTCCGCACACCGCAACCTTGCGAACTTCCGGCCGACCGGAGGTTACATACTTCACGCTTTGGTTGTTGAACGTTTGCTTCACGAGGTGCAAAAATTTGCCCATTTCGAGCGATTTTTCAAGCTCTCCAACCATGCCAAGCCCCACGCTGGGGTATTCGTTGAGCAGCGGATAAAGGTCGTAGGCTACCTCCTCGTAGGGGTGCACGGCGCGCATGGCGGCAACAACGCCGCTCACCTTCGATTCGTGCGCTATCACCTCCACTTTTTCTTCTGCCTCACGGTGCAGCTCGCCCCTCTTGCCGGCAAAAGGCGTAGCCTGCTCGCCCGCCAAAAAAGTACCTGTACCCGGCACGCTAAAGCTACAGCTGCCGTACTGCCCAATGCAGCCTGCGCCGGCAGCAAACATGGCCTGCCGCACCGCCTCGGCGTGCGCCAGCGGAGCATAAGCGGCAACTTTAACGAGCTGACTTTTTACCGGCTGCAAAATGCTCCGGTTTTTCAGCCCCAGCTTGTCGCACATTTTTTCGCTCACGCCTCCGCGCACGCTATCAAGGTTAGTGTGGGCGGCGTAGAGCGCAACGTCGTGCTTGATGGCTTGCTGCACTATGCGCTCAACGGCGTTGCTGCCAACGAGACGCTTCAACCCGCCAAAAATAACGGGATGGTGCGAGATGATGAGGTTAATATGGCTGTCGATAGCTGCTTGCAGCGCGCGCTCGGTAACATCAAGGCACAGCAGCGCGCCGGTTGCTTCTTCTTGCCGGTTACCCACAATTAGCCCCGCGTTGTCGTAACTTTCCTGATAAGCGCAGGGGGCAAATTCTTCTACTGCGCCTACAATTTGTGCAATGGTCATAGCGTAAAAGTTGATGTAATATAGTCCTATAGCGAGTCTTTTACATCCAGCAGCATATCCTTTATGCTCTCTAAAGATTTTACTATTTCGAGGTTCATTTCCTCGTCGGTTTTTTTATTTTTCAGCCGCTTGCGCGCGCCGTCAAGGGTTAAGCCCTCCTCCTTTACCAAGTGGTAAATAATGCGAAAGTTGTCCACATCCTTTTGCGTGAACAGGCGATTGCCTTTTTTGTTCTTATGCGGTTTGATAATATCAAACTCTCGCTCCCAAAATCGTATGAGCGAGGTATTTACAGTAAACATTTTGGCAACTTCGCCGATGCTAAAGTAAATTTTCTCAATTTTTGGTTGCTTGTATGGCATGGTAATAAAGATTTCAGATTCAACGATTAGTCAGCTGTGATTGATTATCAATCAAATGATTGTCCTTTGCTTGCAGTTATTTGCATAAGCAAGTAGTAATCTTCCGATGTAACATCCTTAAAAAAGTAGTGCAGCGGGTTAACGGTAGTATCGCCTCGCTGCACTTCGTAGTGCAGGTGCGGCGCAATGGAGCGGCCGCTGTTTCCCACTAATCCTATGACCTTTCCGCGCTTCACCTGCTCACCCTTTCGCACGTTCGATTTGAACAGGTGTGCATACCTTGTGCGATAGCCATTCCGGTGATTCAGCGTAATGGTAATACCGGAGGAGCGCAGGTTGTTATCTACCGATTCCACAACCGCATTTCCCGTAGCGTAAACATTAGCCCCCAGCGGCGCGGTAAAGTCTACGCCGGAGTGCATTTTAAACACCTTATAAAAAGG
>JAIRXY010000253.1 GCA_031268055.1 Prevotellaceae bacterium
CCGCGAGCTGTACGAGGAGTACAAGGCCGACGGCGCCATCTCCGGCGGCATGATTCCCAAAGTTGACAGCGCCTTCAACGCAATAGCCTTTGGCGTAAAGGAGGTGATCATTGGACACGCCAAGTCGCTAAACAAAGGGGGCGGAACGATGATTAGAAGTTGACGCATTTGAAGTGCACTTTTCTTCAATATGGTCAACGCATTAAAATTTTATAAGATTGATAATTATCCATTTATAAAATCTGTTTTTTTTACTACTCCACCATTTTTACTAAAAATAAGAATTGTTATATCTTCATTTTCAACACATTAATTTTCGCAAAGGATTTTAATGCGTTGACCCTGTTTAAGGTCCAGGGCAAACGCATCTAATTTTCAATAAATCTCATTTGGTATAGTGTATACTTGCCCAAAATGTGTTCTTTTGCACAAAACAAGAAGCAGGGAATAGAAAACCAGCTGCACTGGACATTAGATGTGGCTTTCAGGTAAGATGACAGCCGTAAGAGGGGCGGCTATGCCGCTCAGAATTTCTCTTTGCTCAACAGCATTGCCCTGAATATGCTTAAGAATGAACGCTCCAAAAGGAGCAGCGTGAAAGGCAAAAGATTAAATGCAGGATGGGACAACGATTACTTGTTGAAAATCCTCTCCATTTAAGATGCGTTTGCCCTGCTTTCTTTATCCTAACGCTTGCAAAATATAAAACATTGTTGTATCTTTGTCCCCCGCAAAAAATTTATTTTGCCGCATTGACCTATGGTGTAATGGCAGCACAACAGATTTTGGTTCTGTTTGTATAGGTTCGAATCCTGTTAGGTCAACAAAAGGAAAGTCAAGCAACATCAAGCCTCACAACAACGTGGGGCTTTTTTGCATGTGCGTTTTCACACAAAGACCACCACACATGGTATTTGCACCGCAGCTCGATAAAAACAGCAATCTTAAAACCCAAAGCTTTCTATTTCTCTATCCTCTTTTTCCTGCTCCTCAAATGGCTTTGCCTTGCCCTGCACCGCGTGGCCTTCGATGTGTATAGCCCGAAACGGACGAACGGGGCAAATAAACTCGCATCCGCCGCATCCTATGCATATCTCAACGTTTATGTGCGGAATCGTCAGGCCATCCTTGTACGGAACCATCGTAACGGCTTGCGTAGGGCAATGCTCCGAGCACGCGCCGCAGCTTGTTTCGTCGGTTTGCACAACGCAAAGTTCTTTGCTAAATACCACATAACCTGATTGATTCAGGTGTTTTTCCTCCTTCGTAAGCGGCTTTATCGCACCGTTGGGGCATACCTCTGAGCAGATGGTGCAGTCGAAGTTGCAAAAACCCTTTTCAAAGTACATCGTTGGCTGCATAAGCCCCGCAAGTCCATACTCCATAAAGGCGGGTTTTAGCGCCCGCGAGGGGCATTTGCTGATGCAGAGATGACATGATGTGCAGTGTTTCAGCATATTATCTACGCTCACTGCGCCCGGAGGCAGGATGGGATGCTGGCGCACGTAGCGGCTGCTTCCCGTCAGGCTACCGAGTTTACCTCCGGCCATAGCCATAGCCGCGGGCGCGGAAGCTACCGTGGCTACGCCGGCTGTCAGAAAGCGGCGTTTTCCTTCGTCCACGGAGCGCTCTGTGGGCGTGGTGGCGGCGCTGTCTTGCCAAGCCGCTGCCATTTTTTTGGGCATGAGCGCCGGCGAGAACGTTAGCGCATCCCTTCGGCAGGCGTTCAGGCAGCTAAAGCAATCCACGCAGCGGCTGCTATCTACCGATTTTTGCTTGCTGCTTATGCACGCAGCCTTACAGCTCATTTCGCATAGCCCGCAGCTGTTGCACTTGCCTTGGTCTACCCTAATTTTGAAGATGGAGAATTTGCTCAAAAATCCCAAAATGGTACCTGCCGGACAAATCGTATTGCAGTACGTGCGCCCGTGCCGCCACGCCATGTAGCCGATGGCAAGCATCGTCAACATCGCAACAGCAAAGGAGAATGCGCCTGCCACGAATACATCCGTTTTGTAGAAAGTGTAGCTGCCGAATTGCGTAAAGATGGCCTCCAAAGCGTTGTTGCCTGCCATGTAAACAGGCCGGAAAACGTTTGCCGCTATACGCCCGTAGGCGCTGTACGGGTCGATGAAAGCCAATATTAGCGGGAATTGCAGAAAAATGGCCAGCGTTGCGGCGAGCATGGCAGCGCGCAGCAGGTTTTTGGGCTTGCTAAACTTGTAGCGTTTTTTCTTTTTTGCTGCTCGCTTCGCTATCCACGCTACTATATCCTGATACACCCCCATAGGGCATATCGACGAGCAGTATACCCTCCCGAACAGCAGCGTCAGCACGGCCAGCGCTACCAGCACGGCAAAAGCAGAGGCCAGCGCTGCCGGTATGAGCTGCACCTTTGCCGGCAGACCGGCCATTTTTCCGTGCATTAAACCCGCAAAATCAACAAAGTAGAATGTTATTAACGAGAATAACGCTACTGATACCCCTACTCTTATTTTTTTCAACATGCGGCAGTAGGCTCTATCCTATTTTTATTCTTTTGATATTCAGGTCATCCAGCCTCATTGTCCCTAACCCCATCGCTTGTCCGTTGGCGAGATGCCCGACATTTTCCAGCGGCATATCCCTGATTTGTCCAAAAAACTTTGCAGCGGCGGTATCTACCGCTACTATATCTTTTGAGACGAAAAGGCTCTTGGTGTCAACCACATCGGAGGTTGAGCGTCCTTGCGGGCCGTTGGTTTTCATGGTGCGGTAGGCGTCAACTACGTTCAGCGTTGGCTTTTTCTCCAGCGTGCAAACATCGGCTATGCATTGCTGGAGGTCTGACCTGTGGAATATGCGCCTGTCCCAAATAATTCCCATGTGATTTTTCATGGAGATGGATAAATTTGCGCCTCCGTGGTGCTTGAGCACCGGTACGTTAATCCACGCGTCGCTGTCCAGTATGGCTTCGTGTACCTTTGCTGTTTTCAGCTTTTTGCCAAGCGGAAGCGGCACTTCCCTATAGTACGATTTTTCGTGCGCAGGCGCTACTTTAGCGCCTGCCGCCTTTGCCGCCGCCTCTATGCCGCTGTTTTTGTAGCATTTTATCCAGTCGTCGCAGGTATGGTCAAATACGGTGACTTCCTTTGCGCCTGCCTGAAAGCATTGGCGTACAACTTCGGCAACCAGCTTAGGGTTGGTATTGCCGGCCAGCTCGGGCGCTTTGTCCCACCCGATGTTGGGCTTCACAGCTACCTTCCATCCTTTTTTGATAAATTTGGACATGCCGCCCAGCTCTTCAATGGCCTGCTTAAACATTTCGTCCGGCTCGCCACCCATAACGGCAACCAAATCAACAGGCTTTCCGACCTGTGACTGAGCCATCAAGTCCATCCCAGCTTTTGACTTTAGCGTGACAGCGGCTCCCGCAAGAGCCAGCGTTCTTAGAAATTGCTTCCTATCCATAGTAGCAGTAGTTTAGTTTATTTACAATCGGTTTTATTAGATTTTATTCGCTATTTGTTTTCACCACAAAGTTAAGGATAAATATGAGAACTTGCTTTGACCTTTGTAATGTCCATAGCATGATTTACTAAGTTGCGGTTGGGGTATAGCAAAGACAACGGCGCTGAATTTTTTCAGCGCCTCGTCGAATGTCTTAGCCTGTATGAGCCTGCTACGCTTTAGCCAGCGCTTTCAGCACGGCGTAGCCAAGAAATACCTGAGCTAACAATCCGGGGTAGCCAATCTTCAAATCTTGTAGCGCCTTGAAAAAATCGGCTACGATAGCCCACTCAATGAGCGTCCCGACAAGCTGGTATGCCACCACTGCCGCTGCTATGGCCAAAAGAGAAACTTTACCGCTCAGGCGCGCTGCATAGGCAGCCCCCACCGCAAGCAGCGTCGACTTGATGACGATAACGGGTAGCGCTGCCACCAGGGGCATGCCAAACAGCAGGCTGTTGACAAGCGGCGAGGCAATGGCCGTCAGCAGCCCAACGTGAATACCGTACTTGTACGCCGCAATTAGCGTAAAAAAGTAAATTGGTAGCCACATCAAACCGCCTCCCGGCGCCAAGTGGCAAAGCTGAGGTAACAAAACGTTACCTGCAATAAAGGCTAAAGCGAATAGATAAGTCTTTAGCTCTTTGTACGATAGCGAATAGAATTTTGCTGTTGCATTCATAGCTGTTACAAGTTT
>JAIRXY010000262.1 GCA_031268055.1 Prevotellaceae bacterium
TTTCCGGTGCGCGTGATGAAGTTCCTGAACGTAAAATATCTCTTTGTATCCAACGCCAGCGGCGGCATGAATCCCGACTTTGCCGTAGGCGACCTGATGATTATCAGCGACCACATCAACCTGCTTCCCAATCCGCTTATCGGAAGAAATATAGACGAGCTGGGGCCGCGCTTTCCCGACATGAGCGAGCCGTACAGCAAGCAGCTGATTGAGCTTTGCCAAAGCGTTGCCGGCAAGCAGGGCATTAAGGTGCAGAAGGGATGCTATGTAGGCGTTACAGGCCCCACCTTCGAAACCCCCAAGGAGTACGGCTACTTCCGCCGCATTGGGGGCGATGCTGTAGGCATGAGCACCGTGCCCGAGGTGATTGTAGCGCGACACATGGGTATTCCGGTATTTGCAATGTCCATCATCACCGACTTGGGGGGCGAAGATATTGCCATGACCGTGAGCCATGAGGAGGTGCAAAAAGAGGGCGCAAAGGCCGAAAAAAAGATGACCCAGATTATGACTGCAATGCTACAGGCGTTGTAGGATAGGGTAGGGGAGAGAGGTTTTTTATTTTAAGTTCTCCAAAAGGCGAAAGATTATTCACATCTTTCGCCTTTTTTGCCGATAAATTATATGCGTGCGTGCAACCCCTCTGTGGCTCTCTGTGCACCTCTGTGGCTCTCTGTGTAATTTTGTGTATTTCTTTGTATTTTGTGCCACCCCTGTGCACCCCTGAGAAAAAAAATTCACTTGCTTGCAACCAAAATCACCCTTGGTTACGTCTAATGATAAATTCAATCTTTTTTATTCACCATTTAATACTAAAAAATTATGAAAGAATTAGTAGCAATAATAGCAGTATTAGGGGTCTTTTTTGCTCCCGTTGCAGCAGTTGCGTTGATTGTGTGGTTTTACTTTAGGAACGTTCGCCGGCGGAATGAGCTAAAGGCAGAGGTTTACAGTAAAGCTATCGAAAAGGGCGTAGAGCTGCCAGCAGATTTGTTCAGCTTAAAGATGCCGAAGTCAAGGAAGAATGTATGGCTCAACGTTGGCATTACCTGCATAGCGTTGGGGCTGAGTATCTTGCTAACATTTGTTATAGCAGGTTGTTTAGAAGGAAGTAGCAAGTGGAGCATCAGTGTAGGGCTCATGGGGTTAGTTCCGTTTGTATTGGGTTGGGGCTTCTTGGCCATACACTTCATTAGCAAAAAGCAGGAGCGAGGTGAGCAGGAGTGAGGAATTTGCGCTGGTATCGCGCGTAGCGCTGCTGGGCGACGGGGAGGCTTTCGGCGTGTTGGTCGAGGCCTACCGGTCGCCCGTGCTGCGCTTCCTGCTTCACCTGTGTGGCGACGACGAGCTGAGCAAAGACCTTGCGCAGGAAGCGTTTCTCAAGGCTTGGCTCAACATCCGCTCGTTTCGCGCTGCCGCAAAATTCTCCACGTGGCTGTTTCGCATTGCCTACAACACCTTTTACGACCATACGCGGGCACGGAAACCCAGCGTAGACCTCAGCAGCGTAGCCTTTCAGCTGGAGGCTGCTGCTCCCGGCATCGACAGCAGCATAGATTTTGCCCGCTCAATGTCAATCCTCAAGGGTGACGAAAAGTCGGCTATGCTGCTTTTTTACATGGAAGATTTTAGCGTGAAAAAAATTGCGCAGGTAATGGATTGCCCTATTGGTACCGTAAAGTCGCTGCTATTTAGAGGAAAAGAAAAATTATCAGCATACTTCAAAAATTCAGGATATGACAGATAGCACAGGCGCCCCCGATTGGGGCAAGTGGTTCAAAGCCCACCGGCAGGAGCTTGCCGACAACGGTTTTACCGAAGAGCTCATGCGCAGGCTTCCTCCCAAGCCATCGCTGCTGCCGCAGGCAATTATTGCGTTAGCGGTGGTGGGAAGCCTCGTTGCAGGATTGTTTGTTTCTCTTGCCGTCTTGGATTTTAGCATGATTATTGGCCGCGCACAGAGCCTTGCAGCAGCCGTCGACGCCTCTACTATCACCTCCCTTTCATCGTGGCTGAGCGTTCTTAGCAGCGCTATTCACACCACCACCGCAGCCATTGCTACCGCCGCTACCCTTGCTACCGCTAATTCTGCCGCAACCGTTGCAACTTTTATCTCGCCGCTATCCGTAGGAGTTGCCGCCGTCTCCATAGTATGCATCATGGTTTTTGTGCTCACAACGCTTTGGGAAAACAGAGAGGCTGCGTGGTAAAAGCAGGTGGCAAGCGTTGCCTCAAATTACATCGGCTTTTCAAAAAATTATTAGGGCGTGACAGTAGGTATTCATTAAGTTTTCTAACGATTCGAGCTTTGAATTATTTGAACGTTATTACAATTTAACGGTAGTATTTTAGTATCTCAAACATTTTTTTCTACTTTTGTCGCAATTAATGAAATAATTAAAAATGTATACTGGCTTTTGTAACCGGATTATTGCTGTTCTCACCATAGCACAAAAGAATGGTGAGCATTGCTATGCATACGTCCGAATGGCCAAGCAGACCCAATCTCCCCCCCCCCCCAACTATTTAAAAATCAGAATATTGTAGCATTTTTGGCAATATTATGCAGGCTATGCTATGCATGGATGCGTAATGAAATTCTGAGTAAAATATGCTTCATAAATTTTGCGTCAACCTCAACGCACTATATCTTATTGCGCAACGCATTGATTCAAAGCAAGATAGATTTTTGCTTTGTGCCTTGTAGTGGAAGCAATAACGATTTTGTGTGCACATCCTACCTAACTCTATGTGCATGTACAAAGAGCATTTTGCGATACATAACAGCCATACTTTCCATCAAAGATAACACACCGCTATACCTTATCCACAAAAAACAACCATTTAAAATTCAACTAACATGAGGAATAAACTGTCATTACAAGTAAAATTGGGGCTTTATGCATGCGTTTGCATGTTGTCACTCTCTGCAAAAGCACAAGATTTTAAGATTACGGGGCGTGTACTCGATAACCAAAATCGCCCGGTGGCGGGAGCAAGCGTGCTCGTGAAAGGAAGTCTGACAGGCGCTATTGCCGACGCTGACGGGAGCTACAGCATCTCGGCATCAGCCAATAGCGCCTTAATATTTTCTTTTATGGGCATGGAGCGCAAGGAGGAACTTGTCAATGGGCGCAGCCGCATAGACGTTACGCTGAGCGATGAAGAGCAGCTGATAAATGAGGTGATAGTAATGGGGTACAACTCCAAAACAAAATCGGAGCTATCGAGTAGCGTGGTTACCTTATCGTCGGAAAGGTTGACCGACGTTACCTCATCCAACGTGGCAAGCATGCTGCAAGGCAAGGCTGCCGGTGTGATGGTATCTTCGGCAACGGGAGCGCCCGGCGCAACGCCCGAAATTCTCATTCGCGGTGCAGGCTCCATCACGGCGCAGGCAACTCCGCTCTACGTGGTTGACGGTATCATTGGCGGCAACTACAACCCTAATGACGTAGAAACGCTAACCGTGCTGAAAGATGCCG
>JAIRXY010000067.1 GCA_031268055.1 Prevotellaceae bacterium
TAGGCTCCATGGTGCACAGGTAGGTTGCGGCGGCAACGGCAAAGCACAGCCACCCGGCGCTGTTGTTGAGCTGCTTAAAGTTCAAAATTTTATCGGTTGAATTAATATGCTGAGATTTCTCTGTAAATATACAGCTTTTTTGGCAGATGCGCTAAAATAGCTCAGCACGCTATCGCTCTTGTCCACCAGCGTTGCCTTCACCTCTTTAGCGTCGGCCTCTTTTTCAAACTCAACCATTAAATGCCCGTGAAGCAAGATTGTAGGATTTATTGAGAGCGCAAGAAGTTCTCTGTAAACCCGCCTTGCATGGTCATTACCTTTCGCTCTTTTTTTTGCTTTTGCATACGTTATGTAGTTCGACAGCGCCATAGCCGGATATATAAAAGGAAATAAAAACAGGGAAGTTGTTTTTAGCCGATTTTTGTAAATAGCTGTCATTCGGAATCCGGCCAGCTTAGCCAAAAGCCTCAGCTTCTGAATCCCGATGAGAAATATATGCCCATAGTAAATTTCATCATTTGACGTATCTTTTGATAGCCAGATAGAGTCCACTTCGTTAGGGGGCATTATTGAGTTAAACCGCTCGCTCTCAGAAAATAGGTAGCTCATCTTTGCTCTGATGTTGGAATAGTTAGGCGTAGTAATAAGTAGCAGGCCGTTGGGTTTCAGTACTCTATTAAATTCCTTTAGCGCTTTGATTTGGTCGGCAAAATGTTCTATTCCCTCTTGGCATATTAGCATATCTGCCGACTTGTCGTCCAAAGGAATACCTTCGTTAATATCTGCTTTTTGGCAGGTTATGTTTGCCGCTGCAAAATATTCGGGAAATAAGTCGAAAGGTTTTACGTTACCTCCTACGCTTTGAATAAGCCGGGAAGTTGTGCCTGTTCCCGCGGGGAAATCAACAACAATCTTATCCTTAATAGTTGCTTGATGGCTATTGATGTACTTCTTCACATAAAATTTAATGCTGGCCGGGTTATTCTCGTATTCCATAGATTTTTTTCAAAGTTTAGTGTAATATTAATATAAAGTCAATATTTTTTACCCTCGTGAAAGGATGTCTGAAAATTCTCGGAAAATCGTAAATTTAGCCTTATATGCTTGCCCTCTTGCCTGTCAAATCTTTCAATGTAAGCTCCAAAAATAAAGAAACCCGACCCGACAAGAAATTGCACAGCATATAAAGCTACTTTTTGTATTTGGGCGTTAGCTTTTTTATGGATATTAGCACGCCGAGGCCTAACAGATGGTAGGGATAATCGTGAAAGCCTATTTGTATATCATAAAGCAGGTTGCGTTTTTCTGTCTGAACCGTAATTTGGTGTTGTCCACAATCAAATCAATAAGAGGTACGATTTGGGAGCTAAGCGTTGCTACAAAAACAAAAAGGAGTACACGCGCTTTAGCAGCGACGGTTTTTCGGGGGGCAGCTCCGGCAGGTAGTCCGGTTTGATTCTGCTGATAATTTGCTCGGCGTTCTCGAAGCCCCTCCTTATGACTACAGCGTCGTCTATACCGTCGTAATAGCCATCCAAATGCAGAACTTGGTAAACGTTGTTTAAGTAGCGCAGCAGCTTCTTGTCGAGCTGCGCCACATGCGAGGTGTAGAACTCAATGGAGCGGCGCTTCTTTTTGGGCATCTCTACGTCTTTGAGCTGCAAGTATGCATCAAGGGCAAGCAGCACGCCGCTATACGCGGTGCCGCAAGCCATGCGAACATACTTTGGGTCGTTGTAAAAGTCATCCTCTTTTTTTGCTTTTTGCAGGACTTCCTTAGCGTTTTCCATGTAGCGCTGCGCCTCGACGTAGGCCTTGTACTTGATTTCCTGCTGCTCTTTAAGCGCCATAGTAAACAAGTGGTATTAAGTTGAAACAACATTACAAATGTAGTAAAAAATACTATGCGGCGGCAAATTTTTTTTTGAATACCCCATATTTATGTTTATTAAATAACTAAAAATGACATATTTATGAAGATAAGAAGCGGCTATAAGACAAAAAAACTTTTGGCATTCTTCACAATCAGCGAGAGGTGCAATTTGGGAGCTAAGCGTTGCTACAAAAACAAAAAAGAGTACACGCGCTTTAGCAGCGACGGTTTTTCGGGCGGCAGCTCCGGCATGTAGTCCGGTTTTATTCTGCTGATAACTTGCTCGGCGTTCTCGAAGCCAATTTTTACTACGCGCGCATCGCGTATGCCATCGTAGTAGCCGCTCAAGTGCAAGACTTGGTAAGCGCTGTTTAGGTAAAGCAGCAGCTTCTTGTCGAGCTGCGCCACGCTTGAGGTGTAGAACTCAATGGAGCGACGCTTCTTTTTGGGCATCTCTACATCTTTGAGCTGCAGGTACGCATCAAGGGCAAGCAGCACGCCGCTGTACGCGGTGCCGCAGGCCATGCGAACATACTTTGGGTCGTTGTAAAAGTCGTCCTCTTTTTTTGCTTTTTGCAGGACCTCCTTAGCGTTTTCTATGTAGCGCTGCGCCTCGACGTAGGCCTTGTACTTGATTTCCTGCTGCTCTTTAAGCGCCATAGCAAGCAAGTGGTATTAAGTTGAAACAACCTTACAAAGGTAGAAAATATTACGAAACAAAAAATTTTACGCTATCACGCTGCTGCAATATGGAAATTGTTTGCATCAAGCATGTTACTTTCCAATCATTCTTACTCGCTGATTTTCTGACATATACAAACTTTTATTTTTATGTATTGGTAATTTTCAAAAAAAATTTCGCTAAAATTTTCCTATTATGTGTAACATTTTGTAACTTGCGCACCTTTTTAGTTAGTAAACAGATGCTTTTCAAAAGCTGTAAGTAAGTGTTTAATAGTTAAATGATAAATTGTTATTTATGAGCCAATCTCCTCAAGTAAAATTTTATAGCGGAGAAAACATTCCGCTGGAATTGCACAAAGTTCGCGTGGTGCAAAAGCTGCACCTTGTTCCCATTGAGCGTCGCCTTGAAGCGCTGCACGAAGGTGGATTCAACACCTTTCGCCTCAACACGTCCGACGTGTTTTTGGATATGCTCACCGACAGCGGAACCAACGCCATGAGCGATAACCAAATCGCTGCCATGATGATAGCCGACGACGCCTACGCGGGGTCGCAAAGCTTCTACCGCCTGAAGGCGGCTGTGGAAGAGGTGCTCGGCAAAAAATACCTGCTACCTGCGCACCAGGGGCGCGCTGCCGAAAATATCATCTCCAACGCCTACGTGAAGCAGGGTAGCCTCGTCCCCATGAACTACCACTTTACCACCGCGCTGGCGCACATTACCCAGTACGGCGGTAAAATTGTGGAGCTGCTCTACCCGGAGGCGTATAACATCAAGAGCAGTCACCCCTTCAAGGGCAACATGAATGTTGAGAAGCTGCAGGAAGTCATTGAGGTGCACGGGGTAAAAAATATTCCGTACATTCGCATGGAGGCCTCGACCAACCTCATTGGCGGACAGCCTTTTTCGATTGCCAACCTGCGCGAGGTGCGCGCCATAGCCGACAAGTACGGCATCAAGCTGGTGCTCGACGCCAGCTTGCTGGGCGAAAATGCCTACCTCGTGAAGCAGCGCGAGGCGGAGTTTGCCGATAAGTCGATGGCCGAAATTATACTCGTCATGACCGAGCTGGCGGATATTGTATACTTTTCGGCGCGCAAGCTAAGCTCCTCTCGGGGCGGCGGCATTTGCACCAACAGCCTCGAAATATACCGCGAGTTTGAGCCGCTGGTGCCGCTTTTTGAAGGATTTCTGACCTACGGAGGCATCTCGGTGCGCGAAATTGAGGCAATGGCCGTAGGCCTGCGCGAAACGCTCGACGAAAGCATGATTTGCCAAAGCCCGCAGTTTATTGAGTACTTAGTCAACGCGCTCGACGGCAAGGGTATTCCGGTGGTTACGCCGGCAGGCGTGCTGGGCTGCCACGTTGACGCCATGAATATTTGCGCCCACATTCCGCAAACGCAGTACCCCGCGGGGTCGCTGGCGGCGGCGTTCTTCCTCGTGTCGGGCGTGCGCGGCATGGAGCGCGGCTCCATCTCAAACCAGCGCGACGAGTACGGCAACGAAACGTACGCCGACATGGAGCTGCTGCGCTTGGCCGTCCCGCGCCGCGTTTTCACGCTTTCGCAAATAAAGTACGTGGAAGACCGCATGACGTGGCTATACGAAAACCGAAAGCTGATTGGCGGCTTGCGGTTTGTTTACGAGCCGCGCGTGCTCCGCTTCTTTATGGGCGGGCTTGAGCCTGTTTCCGATTGGCCTAAGCAGCTTGTCGCCAAGTTCAAAGAAGATTTTGGAGAAAGCCTGTAGGCGGTGCGCCGCAGGGAGAGCTGATGAAAACGGGTAGCGGGCAATGTTGGCCTGCTGCCCGTTTTTTTTGCCTGCTGCTTAGCTGCCAAGCGGCTGCCTTTCGCCAGCCGCTATTTTTTGGGCAATGAGGGCGGTAATGCTCTCGCGAAGCGCCGCTTCGGGGATTTTTTGCACCACCTCATCGGCAAACCCAAGCAGAAGGAGTTGGCGCGCCTGAAGCAGGCTCACGCCGCGCGACCGCAGGTAAAAAAGCGCCTCGCCGCTGAGCTGCCCCACGGTAGCGCCGTGGCTGCACTTAACGTCGTCGGCGTAGATTTCGAGGTGCGGCAGCGTGTGGACGTGCGCAGCTTCGCTCAGCAGCAGCGTTTTGCACGACTGCCGCGCGTCGGTGCGCTGGGCGTTCTGCGCCACCACCACGCGCCCTTCAAAGCTGACGGCTGCGCTATCGTCGACAACCTGCCTGAATAGCTGTACGCTGCTGCACGCGGCTGCAGCATGGTTGACAACAATATCTGAGGAATACTTTTGCGAAAGCGCAGCTGCGCTAAAGCCAAAAATGCTGCACTCGGCGCGCGCGCCGAGCAGGTCTACGCGCACGCTCTGCGCTACCTCGTCGCCGCCCAGCGCAAGCAAGAACAGGTTAACGCGGCTGTCCTCCGCCTGCGACACGCAAAGCTGCACGCTGCGGCTACCCGTGTGCAGCGCCAGCAAGTCCAGCTGCGCCCGCTGCTGCACTTCAACTTGCAGGTTTTGCGGAATATCGCCCTCCGGCATTAGCGCAAGCGACTGCCCCGTGCCAACGCGCAGGGTGTTGCCCCGTAGGTATTTGGTAATATTTTCCTGAATCATATATTTACGGGTACAAACTTACGCGATTTTTTTTGAAAACGCAAAGATTTGAAGCCGCAGCAATATGCAGCAATAAATTGCCGGATTTGCACGGCAACGTACAGAATGGCATTGATACCGCGCTGACTTCGCCGCGCCGTATGGTGACGCCGTCTGACGCGAGAAGAATCAGCAAATCGCTAATAGACAAGGTGCTGCTGCTGGAAATCCAGACGAAGCAAGCAATTGTGTATCAAGTATACGGCCGAATAAAATCACTACTGTCCGGTAAAAAAATAAAGAGCGAGGAGTATTGACTATCCTCGCTCAGAGGTTATCTTTGTAATCACAACAAAACAAAATAACCCATGGGCAAAGGTACAAATTTTAGCGGATAACCGGTATTAAATCCGCTGTTATCCCAAATTGTCCATTTGGGGTTATTTTACATACAGGGAGTAAACAGGGTCTGCCGTTAAACTCACAATCTATTATTAACCAATATATTGTATGTCTATTTTTTATAATAATTGCAAAGAAATATGATGTGAACACTCAAAATATGACACCTCATTATCTGTAATTTACAGATGAAGAATAGCTGTTTCTTGATTTTACCGGACAGCAGT
>JAIRXY010000088.1 GCA_031268055.1 Prevotellaceae bacterium
CCGGCGTTTCATATTCGTCCGTCGTTTTTCCGTTTTGCTCTATGCGGGTAATTATCTTATACAAGTATGGAGATTCCACCGACCACAAAGCGGGGTTATTTACCTGAAGCGATTGTGTAGCTTCCACAGTGCCATTGGCAATGATTTCAATGCTATTCTCTGTTCGTGCTATTTCTTTTCCCGATGCGTCAATTAACGAGGTGAACAATTTCGCCTGCTGCCGGGTTGCGGATGTATTTCGGATGGTCGTAATTATTTGGACGGTTGCATTTTCTTTTGTTACCTCAGGAGTCGTTACATAAGCGCCCCAATGGTCAACGTGCAACGGATTTACAATTGTCAGCCGGACATTGCGGTAAATGCCTGAGCCTGAATACCAGCGGGAGTTGGGTTGATGGGAATTATCTACCTTGATGGTAATGACGTTTTTTTTGCCGAATTGAATGTACGGCGTTAAATCATAGCGGAAAGAGACGTAGCCGTTGGGACGCTTTCCGAGCGACTCGCCGTTCATCCATACCTCGCTGTTTTGGTAAATTCCGTCAAAATCAATGAATATTTTTTTGTCTTTTAATTTTTTATCTATTTCAAAGGTTTTTCTGTACCAGCCGATACCTCCGGGCAATGCGCCTCCGCCGGGCGTTGCCGGATTATCCAACGAAAAATCGGCTTCGATACTCCAATCGTGGGGCAGGTTTATGGTTTTCCATGTAGAATTGTTCGAGGCATCGAAAGCGTAGCTTTCAGCGCTGTCCGCTAATGTGAACTGCCAGCTTTCTGTAAAATCCAGCGTTTTTCTAAAGTTTTCCCGTGCGGAGCAAGGCGCAAGGAAAAAGGCTACAGCAATAGTGGCAAAAAAATGTTTCATGTTGTCGTTTATTTTTCAAAAAGGATATACACCTTCCCTGCTGCCTTTCAAAACCGCATCAAGCAGCTGCCGGTCAAAAACAGTCAGGTTACGTCTGTTAAAAATAGTCATCGGATAATCGCTGTCGCTTGTGGTACCGGTATCCCATGCAAAAGGGACAAGCCCATGTTTTTTTGCCTCCCGTGTGGTAAATTCCATATAGTAAGCGCGGGATTCCAAATGTTTCTCCAGCGCTTCACCCCTCAGGTTAGAGCGTCGAACAGCGCCGTACTCTCCCAAAATAGCCGGATAGCCGTTGTCGACGAATTTGGTTTTAATCTTATTGAGCTGCGCGACTACAAATGCTTCATTGTTGTCCTTGCTTGCTCTGCCGCCTAAGCCGGATATGCTTTCGTATTGAATATAGCCATCTCCCCAAAGGTATAAGGCTTTTCCCCAAGTGGAATTTACATCCTCCGTCAGCAGGGAGAATTGCCAAGGGTAGAAATGCACCTCAAGCATCAAGCGGTGGGGCGTTGGGTCGGTCGACATGACCATCTGCGCATCGGCCTCGTCAATATCGGTAGCGAACGACTGAACAATCAGATTCCGGTAGGTATTCCGCCCGCCTGTTGAGCGAACAGCATTTACAAATGTCTGGTTGTAGGACATCTGCACGTCATAATACTTCACGGCGTTGTCGCCGCTATGCACTTCATTGGTTCCGGCAAAAAGCAAATGCTCATCATAATCACGGAAGTAAACGGCTATCTGCTCCCAGAGCGCTTTTTGTTTCCGGTTTACCTCCTCTTGCTTTTCGGGAATCGCATTTTCTTCCAGCCAGCCGCCATCCCAGTGGATGTTGAGGATAGCATACACCTCGTTGTTCACGCAATAATCAACCACTTCCTTTATACGAGCCAGCCACGAAGCTTTGATTTTATATGTTGTCCGGTCTTCGAGATACGAATCCCACGCGCAGGGCAGCCGTATGGCGTTGATACCCGCCTCTTTCACCATTTGTATCATTGCTTCGGTTGTTTTTGGGTTGCCCCAGCCCGTTTCGTTACCCGGAACTTCGAGCGTGTTGCCCAAGTTCCAGCCCATGCTCATTTGGGCGGCCAGCGCCGCAGCGTCGCGCTCCATTCCTGTTTTATCGGCTGTGATATTCAGCTCGGAGCCAGACTGCGTAACGGTAATCGTTTCTTCCAAATCGCTAAGCGTAAGCGTAATGGCTCCTTCTCGCGATGTTACTTCGTTGTTTGCGGTAACCGTAAAGTTTTGCTTGTTATCGACATAGCTTCCAACGGTAATCCATGCGGCGGAAGTTTCCACTGTAAAGTCGTCGGAAGCTTGCACCTCAATTGAAATGATTTCACCTTCCGCGCTTACTGCAATGGATTTTGGCGAGACAGCCAGAAAAGTGTTTTTCTCTTGCGTAACCGTAACGGTTTTGGACAACGCACCGACGGTTACAGTCAGCGCCGTATTGCGCGCAGCAGGCGCCTCATTCGGCAAAACCGATATCTCTACCTTGGTGGTACCGCCGCCTTCTCCTGATGCAGGAGAAACACTGCACCACGCGTCGCTAACGGTAATTGTCCACGTTGTATTGGCTTTAATGTGGAGGGTTTTGGTTTCTGCCGTATAGGCAAAATCAAGCGTTTCGACAGAAATTGCCAGCTCGGGGGCTTGTTCCGGATTTTCTCCGGAACAAGCCCCAAACCACAATACACAAATGACGTATAATGTTATTTTTAAATACTTGCCATTCATAAAATAGAATTACTATTCCGCTTTTACGTAATGAAATATGATAACTTCGTCATTCTCATCTCCCGCAGCTATTGAGTTAGCGTAACGTCCTAACCAAAAACCTTCCGTATCGATATTGGCTAAATTGGTACCTCCATGAGAAACAAAATACCAGTCATGGATATTTCCGGTCGTTGATTTATCATTTACAGAACCTGTCCAAGCGGCTGCCGTTCCGGTATAATCCACCAAGGGAATGCTGATATTCAGGATACTGTTTTCGGGGTCAATGCTTACCTCGCCGGTAGCAGTATAAGCAACTCCTTCCTTTAGCTGGCTTAGCGTTACCTTCAGCTGATCGCCGTCTGCTTCAAATTCAAGCGAAGCGCTTTCCGCTACTGCTTTTACTCCGGCATCCCATACCCAACCGTTGCTGGTTACGTCCTCTCCAAAAGTAGTAGGACTTGTCCATCCACCTGAAAATTCGGGAGGCGCGCC
>JAIRXY010000097.1 GCA_031268055.1 Prevotellaceae bacterium
GTGGAAATCGCATTCGCTTGGCGAGTTGGCTGCAAATCCACTCTTTTTAAAGTACCTGCTTGTAGGTAGCTTTAGCATACTTACTTTGTACATTGCAGCAAATCAGCTGCAAAAGCAAGCCAACACCGCAATGGTTACAGCGCTAACCGAGCTGCGGAAACAATTAACGTCAGACCGAAACAGAAAAATGCATTTTATGCTTTCTCCGAGAGAAGAGCAAAGAACGTTGGCAGATACAGGCTATACAGTTGAGAAAACAAAAATTTTAACGATAGACGCCTTCAACTATTTGGGAACGCTCGAGTTGGGTATTTTAATAATCCCAACCCTAACAGGGTTTAAAACCCTGTTAGGGTAAAATAGACAACAATTCATGCTGGCTGCTAACCCGGAACGGGTGAAATATTGGTAGCCCGACGTGCGTCATTTTGTCTGAATCAGGATTTACAGGATTTGAGAATTAGCAGGATTTCATTCCAATCAAAAAAAAATTCTCCGCATGTTTCATGCTGGCTGACACCCGGAACGGGTGAAATCTCGGTAGCCCGACGTGCAACGTCGGGGCAACGGAACGCCCCCATCACCAAAGGGGCGAAGCCCCGAAATATTGTTGTTGAATAATGAGCTGATGTGGCATTGCCGCGTCTCCTCGAAGACGCTGTATTTTAGCCGATTTTTTATCGGGCAATAGTATATTTTTTTGAAAAACTTGATTCCCAATTAAAAATATTTCGGGGCTTCGCCGCTCTAATATGGCGTGGATACTCCGTAAACCCGACGTTGCACGTCGGGCTACCAAGATTCAATCTGTGCCTAATTCATTCTGGCTATTACGCTTGAGGAGGAGTAGCCCTGCACAAAGGGAATGGTCTCTACGCGCCCTCCGCGCGCTACCACAATATCGTACCCCACAATATCCTCGGGCTTGTAGTCGGCGCCCTTTACCAGCACATCGGGCTGCACCAGCTTGATGAGCTCGTAGGGCGTATCTTCGCCAAACAGCGTAACGTACGATACCGCCTGTAGGGATGCCAGCACCAGCGCGCGCGCGGCTTCGTCCTGTAGCGGCCGCGATGCACCCTTGAGTCGGCGCGTAGAGGCGTCGGTGTTGAGCCCCACCACGAGGAGGTCGCCCAGCTCCGCTGCCTTGGCTAAGTACTCCACGTGCCCGCGGTGCAGGATGTCAAAGCATCCGTTGGTGAAAACCACCTTGCGGCTGCCCCACGTTGCCCGCAAATCCGGCAGCCAATCGCGCGCCACGATTTTTGCCCTTACTTGCTCAAGGCAGGTTTTACGCTCCATCGCGCTTGATTTTTTTGCCGGAAAATAAAAACAGCTGCACGTATGCAACAATTCCCAGAATGATGATGAAGAGCATTTGCGACTCGTGAGTCAGCGTTGCGTACAGCAGCCCGTCTGTTTCGGGCACGGCGTATATGGCGTGCATGCCTATGCTGGTGATGGCGTGAAAAGCGCCCAATCCGCCGTTGGTGGGCGCTACCACGCCAAAGCTTCCCAGCGCCATGACTACCAGCCCGTCGAGCGGCCCAAAGTTTGCCGTGGCGGGAATGGCAAACAACACCACCCACGACATGCCCCAGTAGCATAGCCACAGCAGCGCGGAGTGCAGCAGGAACCTCCAGCGACGCTTCATGGAGACAAACGTTTTTAGCCCGTCGCCAACGCCTTTGATAAACTTCCAGCATTTCTGCACGACCACGTTTTTGAGCAACCGCCTGCGGAACGTCCACGCGAGCGCGGCGGCGAGCGCAGCGGCGGCTACCAGAAGGAGAACAAAAAAGCCGGCGGAAAATCCTTTTTCGGCGAGCTTCTGGAAAACATTTTCGCGCAAGAATTTACCAAACGTATCTATGCGCAGAAAGAAGACGGAGATGACAATGGCGATGAGGCATAGCATGTCGAACGTTCGCTCCACCACCACCGTCCCTACCAGCTTGTTCAGGGGTATTTTATCGGACTTGGCGAGCGCGCCGCAGCGCGCCACCTCGCCAAGGCGCGGAAATAGCAGGTTGGCAAGGTAGCCAATAATAACGGCGTTGTACATAGCCCCCAGGCGAGGCCTGCACCCCAGCGGCTCTATGAGCAGCCGCCACCGCAGGGCGCGCACAAAGTAGGCCACAATGCCCAGCAGCACGCCTGCCGCCACCCATGCGTAGTTGGCCTCCCTTATCCCCGCCAGCAGCTCGTCCAGATGCGCGTCCTTGAAGCTGAACCACAGCAGAAATACGGTTAGCAGAAGAAAAATGGCGAACTTAAAAAAGTTGTTGAGCCGCTTTTTGTTCATAAAAATGTTTGCTTGTGCTATTTGACTAACCTGTTTGTTTCCTTGTCGGGAAAAATAATGCATGGCTGAAACGTTTTTGCCTCCTCAGCGTCCAGCAGGGCATACGACATGATAACCACCACGTCTCCGGCGTGGCACTTGCGCGCGGCAGGCCCGTTGAGGCACACCACGCCGCTTCCGCGCTTGCCTTTGATGACGTAGGTGTCAAGGCGCTCGCCGTTGTTGATGTTTACCACCGTTACCTTTTCGTAGGCAACAAGGTTGGCCGCCTCCATCAAATCCTCGTCGAGGGTGATGCTGCCCATGTAGTAAAGGTTTGCCTCGGTGATGGTGGCGTGATGTATTTTCGACTTTAAAGCTTCAATTTGCATAATCAAAAAATTTCAGGCGTTTGGATTTTTAAGCTTCGGATTACGTTTATTTCAAATTCTCTTAATTTTTGCTCCTATAGCGTTTAGGCGCTCGTCGATGTTCTGGTATCCCCGGTCTATCTGCTCAATGTTGTGGATAACGCTTTTTCCGTCGGCGCACATGGCGGCGATGAGCAGCGCCACGCCTGCCCGAATATCGGGCGAGGTCATTACCGTGGGGCGAAGCCTGAGGCATTCGTTGCCGATAACTGTGGCTCGGTGGGGGTCGCACAGGATAATCTGTGCGCCCATGTCGATGAGCTTGTCGACAAAAAAGAGGCGGCTCTCGAACATTTTCTGGTGAATCAGCACGCTCCCTTTAGCCTGCGTTGCCACCACCAGCAATACGCTGATGAGGTCGGGCGTAAGCCCCGGCCACGGAGCGTCGGCAATGGTCATGATGGAGCCGTCGATGAAGGTTTCTATCTCGTAGCAGCGCTGCTGCGGAATGTGTATGCTGTCGCCGCGCCGCTCAATGCTAATGCCCAGGCGACGAAAAGCGTCCGGGATGACGCCGAGGTCGTTGAACGAGGTATCTTTGATGGTAATTTCGCTGTGCGTCATGGCCGCCATGCCAATGAAGCTGCCCACTTCAATCATGTCGGGCAGGATGGTGTGGTCGGCGCCGCCCAGCTGCGGCACACCCTCTACAACGAGCAGGTTGGAGCCTATGCCCGAAATGTTGGCGCCCATGCGCGCCAGCAGCTTGCATAGCTGCTGCACGTAAGGCTCGCAGGCGGCGTTGTAGATGGTTGTTTTTCCTTTGGCCATCACCGCGGCCATCAGGATGTTGGCGGTGCCGGTAACCGACGCCTCGTCGAGCAGCATGTAGCCGCCGTGCAGCCGCTTTGCCTCTATGCGGTAGAATGGGCTGTCGGGGTCGCTGCTGAGGGTTGCCCCCAGCTTTTCGAATCCTGTAAAGTGCGTGTCGAGGCGGCGGCGGCCAATTTTGTCGCCCCCCGGACGCGGGGCGTAAACCAAGCCAAAGCGCGACAGCAGTGGCCCCACCACCATGATGGAGCCGCGCAAGCTCGAGGATTTTTTCGCAAATTCGGGGTTTTGGAGGTAGTCGAGGCGAATCGTTTTTGCGCAAAACGAGTATACTCCTTGCTTTTCCTTGGTAACCTCTACGCCTAAGCCTGCGAGCAGCTCAATGAGCTTGTTTACGTCTAAAATGTCGGGAACGTTGCGAATTGTAACCTTCTCGGAGGTAAGCAAGGTGGCACAAATCACCTGCAACGCTTCGTTTTTTGCGCCTTGCGGTACAATTTCACCGCTGAGCGTACAAGCGCCGGTAACTTCAAATGAAGCCATTTACTCCTTTTTCGATTTTAAATTTCAAATTCTTGAGCTTTAACTTCCCCAAGCTGCTTTGCCGGAGAAGTACGTTGACGGGGATTACATGAGGCAGTGCTACTTATTTGTAATTCTGCGGCGCTGTTGCAGCATGCGCTTCTGGCGATTTTGCCCGCTGCTACCGCTACCGCTGCTGCTGTTGCTGCTATTGTTCCCGTAACCGTAGTTTCCTACCGAAAGGCGCGTAGAATCGTTCATCACGATTTGCCCCCTGGTGAGCCTTTCGATATCCTTGTAAATCATATCGTCCGACACGCTTTCTTTGTTCCACGTAAGGTAGGCCTTTTTCATGTGGTTTGCCACAGCCATTATCGAGTAGCTGCGCTTTTCGCCTTGCGGGAGCGCGGCAATGTTTTCCAGCATGTCCTGAACGCCGCGGCCGTAGTGCTTTATTTCGATTGTATCGGGCGAGGTGTAGGGAACGTGCCGCGGCTTTTCTTGAAACGTAATTGGTTCGGGTTTTGGGTAGGGCGAATCAATGTCGAGGTCAAAGTCGGCGATGATAAAGAGGTGATCCCAAAGCTTATGCTTAAAGTCGTTGATGTCGCGCAGGTAGGGAAAGAGGCTTCCCATAACGCCAATGACGGCAAGCGCCTGCTCGTTGCGCTTTTCGCGGTCGGAGATGGTGTGCAGGTACTCTACCATGCGCTGAATGTGGCGGCCGTACTCCGGTAACGCCAGCTTATTTCGTTGTGTGTTGTAATCCATGTTGCAAAGATAGCCTTAAAAAATTTTATAAACAATAAATAATATATACTACATTATCCGTCAGTAAGATGCCTGTTTTTTCGTTTTGCACCTGCTACTCTACTACTTCCATAATTGCCGTTCCGCTTGTGGCGTTGGGCAGCGAGGCGCCCACCAGCAGGGAGAGCGTAGGCGCAATGTCGGTTATGTCAACGGGCGTGGCAATAGTCTTTCGCTTTATGCGCCACCCGTAGAAGGCGAGCGGCACGTGCGCGTCGTAGCTGTACGCCGAGCTGGACAGTGACTCGGAGGAGGTTTCCGCCCACCCCGGCTCAAGGTTTACGATGACGTCGCCCGAACGTTTTTGGAAAAAGTTGTTTTGCATGCGCCGCATCACGCCGTCGGTAAAAGCAGCGTTGGCCAGCGTATGCGCCGTAACCGCGTTGGCTACGCCCGAAAATTGCAGCACAAAGCTTGCCGTGCGCTCCTGCACCTCGCTGAGGCGCAAGTTGGAATCTTCTATAAGCGAGTGGTTCAAAAATATTTGCTTTTGCGAAAACGACTTTATCCAGTCTCCCTTGCCGTAAACAATGTTCATGTAGCTGCGCAGCAGCACCAGCGCCTTGTTGTGGTCGAATACACCGTTGGGCATGTTGGCGCTTGCGAGCTGCTGCTGCGGCAGGTTAACGCCGTGGTCGGACGTGAACACCATGAGCAGGTCTTTCTTGCCCACGTGCGAGGTCAAGAACGCAATGAGGTGCTTTAAGTTCTGGTCGGTGCGGTAAAAGGCATCCTCCAGCTCTACGGATAGCGCGCCGTGGCGGTTGCCAACGTTGCGCATGGCGCCAAAGTATACCGTAATCATGTCGGTAACGCCGTTGTTGCCCATGTTTTCGTTCACTATTGTCGAAATGGCAAAGTCATTCACAAGGTTGTCGCAGTAGGGTGTTTCGCGTAGCTTTTCGTAGCTTGTTCTACCGCTTTTTCTTACCGGCTCGGCGGCGGCAAAAAGTAAATTCTTTGTACCCTCCAAAATCTGGCCATTACCCTCCTCGTAGGTGGCGTACTTTGCTGCGGGGAGCATGCTTTCCCAGCTGCGGTTGAGGTAGGTATTGATAAACTTTTTCTGGTTGAAGTCCTGCACCCATAGCGGCAGCTGCTGCATGTAGTAGGTGCTGCTCACGAATTGTCCGCTCATCTCGTCAAGCCAGTAGGCGGCGTTGCTGTTGTGGCCGGAGAGCAGGATGGCTTCTTCGGGCGACAGGGAGACGCCTATTACCTTCGATTTTTTTTCTATGAGCTTCAGCTCGTCGCCAAAGGTGGAGGCCAGCAAGTGGCGCGGCGACTTCTTTAGGTTGTCGTTGCTGCTCTCAACGGGCGCTACGCGCAAGTCGGTGCAAACCTCCTGCATAACATTCTGTGCGCGGTCGTACCAGCTGTCGGACGGTATGCCGTGCTGCGCCGGCGCAGCACCGGTGGCAATGGTGGCAAGCCCGGGAGCGGTTTGCGTAAGCAGGTGGCTGTAGCGGGCATTTTGGCAAAATGCGCCCTCGGTTATCAGCATTTTGATACCCTCATTGCTCAGGTTGTTTTTGAATCGCAGCAGGTAATCGCTGCGCAGCTGCCCCACCACCACCTGCACAATGAGCTTGGGCTTGTCGCCGGGTAGCGCTTTCTGAGCAAAAGCCAAAACGTGGCTAACAACAAAAAGCGCAACAAGCGCAAGGGGTAGCACGTTACATTTTCTCATTTCAAAATCTTACACGTTAAACCTAAAGTGCATAATGTCGCCATCCTGCACCACATAATCTTTGCCTTCTATGGCCAGCTTTCCGGCGTCGCGGCAGGCGCTTTCCGAGCCATACTTGATGTAGTCGTCGTACTTGATGACCTCGGCGCGGATAAATCCCTTTTCGAAGTCGGTGTGGATAATTCCGGCAGCTTGCGGGGCTTTGGCGCCCCTGTGGTAGGTCCACGCGCGCACCTCCTGCGGCCCTGCCGTGAGGAAGGTTTCGAGGTTGAGCAGCCGGTAGGCGGCCTTTATCAGCCGCGCCACGCCCGACTCCGTCAGGCCTGCTTCCTCCAGAAACATTTGCCGCTCGTCGAAATCCTCCAGTTCGGCAATTTCCTCTTCGGTTTTGGCCGCCACAATCAGGTACTCAGCCTTCTCTTCCTTGATAGCTTCACGTAGCGCGTCAACGTACTTGTTGCCCGTTACGGCGCTTTTTTCGTCCACGTTGCATACGTACAGCGCAGGCTTGTCGGTGAGCAGGAATAGCT
>JAIRXY010000104.1 GCA_031268055.1 Prevotellaceae bacterium
TAATCACCTCGGGCGCACCCTCTTTTCTTGGCGAAGCGTACTCGCCTGCAGTAAGTCCTACGTTGAGGTTTTGGAACGTTGGCATACCGTCCACCGCCAGCTGCCCTTTGACGGTAGCCCTGTCCTGTGCTTTGGGGTAGTCAACGCCCTCTACCCACTCGTAAGGCCACTTGTCGGCTTCTACCTTTGCGAGCGCCTTTGCGTCGGCGTAGATGGCCTCCGGCGTGTCGCCCGCATTAACGTAGATGAAGACCGGCCCGATGATTTTTTCCCACTTTTCGCCGGCTGCTACGTTAGCTTCTGCGCCCCCGTAGTGGCTGCTGCGCCAGTAGTTGAGCACGCACGGTGCGGCCTCCTTGTTGGTATCGCGGTGACCAAGAAACTCAACCTTGGTGGGGCCTCCGCCCATGTACTCCATAGAGGGGTTGATGAAAAATAGCCCAACTTTTTTCGTGACGCTCGACCAGCCAAAGGCAGGATTTTCCGACTGGTTGGCGGTGTATACGTACTTGTCGCCCGCGTTGTGATCTTTGGGGTAGTAAAAGTTCACATCCTTGTCAACGCTCATCCAGTCAAAGAACGGAGCCAGCTTTGCGATGTGCCGCGCTTCGCCAAATTGCGCAAGCGGGTACTCCGGCTGATGGCTAAAAATACAGTAGGTGTAAATGCCGGACGCGCCGCGCTCAAGCGTATAGCGAATTTCAACGTCCATCGCTACATCCCCCTCGGCAGGGTTGGTGCCAGGGCCTGTACCCATCTTACGCCCCAACGAGATGGCTTTTATCGAGACTTCCCCTATTTTACCACCGTTTGTCTCAGGGTTGATGGTAACAGCAGGCTTAGCCGGAGCCGATTCCTTAACGCCCATAGCGTCGTGCGACCAGTAGGCGTGCGCATGCCCCGTAATGGAAGGTTCTCGCCAGTTCGGGTTATCGGCAGGATCGCTTCCTTTTGGCGTGGGAATAAAATCGGGAGGGAGCGTCGTTGCAAGCATCTCCATGTCGCTATGCCGAAGCGAAACAAGATCTCCGGTCACTTTTGATATGCGCGCCTTTACGATACCGTTACTCAGCGTAAACGTTTCTGCGTCTTCCAGCAGCGTTACCTTGGGCGACGAGGTGCACGAAACGGCAACCATTATCCCAACGCCCAGAAAGTGAGCGCGAAGTGCGCTCTGCATGATATTTTTCATCCTTTTTTTCATTTTTTTTAAATTACATACCCAATATATTTAGTTCAACTTTTGCTTCATCCACTCAATGGCTTTATCCTGCGTAGCATTTGTCAAGCGCCCGTAATCGTCCGGCTCTTGCAGGCTGAGATTTGCGGCAGCATTGACATGCACGTAAACCTCGCGCGCCCTGCTAACGGAGCTCCGTACATGGGCGGGGCTTGCGTCGCGGTCTCGCTGGGGTTGCACAATCAGGAGGGGGCGTGGCGCAATGAGCGCCATCAAGTCGTCGTAGTCGTAGGGTAGGTGGCGCTCGCTGCCGGCAAATAGACCAAGCCTCGGTATCAAGCCGTAGAGGTGGCTGTAGCGCGTCATGCCGCTCATACCGCCTTCGGCAGCGTCGGTGCGCATGGGGGTAAAACCGGCTATGGATACCACGCAGGATATTCTTTCGTCCAGCGCGGCGGCGTACAGGGCAAGTGTTCCTCCCATTGCAAATCCGTAAGTTCCTATTTGTCCGGCATCTACCAGCGTATCCTTTTGCAGGGCGCTCACCGCCTCGTGGAGGTCTTCGAGCATTTTACCCATGCGCGACCAGCGCGGGAAGCGATCGTAGAAAGGCGCTGCCTCGCTCCAGCGCGTACCAAAGCCCGATTGGTCGTAGGCCAGCACAGCGTAGCCCGCCCTTGTCAAGGCAAGAATAGGGTGCAAATCTCTACGGTACACCCACATGTACCCCAAAGGATAGTGAAATCCATGTAACCAAATAACCGTTGGAAGCTTTGCGCCCTCCGGAGTATCGGCAGGATAGTAAAGGTCGCCCGTCACGCCGCCAAAGCGTATGCGGCGCGACGCTACGCGATCTTTTTCGGGGGATAGCCAGCCATACGAAGCGCCTCCCGCCGCAATAACCCACGCCGATACGTCGGGCGACAGCTGTCCGGGGTTGCCGATAGCGCCTTTGCCCACCTCTGTAGGCCCATATTCAAGGCGCATGCCGCGCATGGCGGGCGGAGCGTTTTGCGCCAACCTTGGAGGCGCTTCACCCAGCATCCATCGGATAGCGCTGCGCAGCTCCGGAGCTTTTGCGCTCCACTCGGCCTGAGAGCCTGCCATCGGAGCCGAAATTTCCTGCTGGGGGTACTCTGCCAAGCTGATTTTTTCGCCCGAGGCAGCGCGCCATTGCTCAAAATTCCACGGAAAGATAAAGCGGTTGACCCACTTTTTTGTGCTGCGCCCCAGCTGCCAATCAAGCCAGTCGAGGCTTGCCTCCACATCGTTGCTGCCGTGGAATCCGGGTATCGCCAGCAGCCCCATTCGTTCAGGCTGACCAAGGCGTTCGTACACTTTTTGGGCAGAATGGTACGCCTGCTCCATTGCCCACCCGTTGGCCACCTGATCGGTGTAGCCCCACTGAAGCAAGGCCGCGCGAGGCGCTACCAGCGCAAGAAGAAGGTTGGCGTCCACCGGTAGCCTATCTTCCTGCCCCGCAAAGTAGCGCAAGCGCGGGACAAACCACGATGGAAACGAGCGAGTAGTGGTTTCGATACCCTCGCCGCCGCCTCGCTCGCCGGCCAAGCGCCACGGCACCACTCCGCCCACGCCTGTGCTCCCCGCAAGCACGGCTGCAATGCGCTCATCGAACGCCGCAGCTATGATAGCCATTTTGCCGTCGCGAGAATAGCCGTTGATGGCAATGCGCAACGTATCCACCTGCGGCAAGGTAGCCAAATAGTCGATGACTAACTGCGCCAGCCATGCGCGGCGGGGCAAAGCGGCAAAATCGTAGCTGGGGTAAAGCTCCTTGAGCTGGGCAGCGTCGTCCATACCGTCGTTACCCGCGTAGCCTGCATGAATGTAACCACGCCGGATGGCTGCTGCCCCCCAGCCTGCAAGGTTTGGGCTTACTATCACAGGTAGCTTTTCGCCATGCGCGCCGTCGGGAATAACAACCCTGACGCGCACCGACCCTTTATGTTGGCTGCCAAACTCAACTCGTACGTTGCGCACCGTGTAGCGGTCGCCCCGCGTTTCGTCTAACGCCACCACGCCGCTAATGAGAGGCTTGGGCGGAAAAGTTCCGGTTACGTACTTTTCAAACAGGCGCTTCAGCTCGCTACGCCGCTTTGACCAGTCTTCGGGACTGCTTCCAACGATAGTACCATCGAAAAACCGCAGGGGGTCGGGCAGCAGGTTAGACTTAGGCAGCTTGCTGAAATCCGGAGGTAGCTCTCCTGTTGACTTTTGCCACGCCGTCCACTCAGGAACATCCGGCAGCGAGTCTTGCATCCACTTTAGGTAGCTGTGGGGTGAAAGTAGAGAGCTAACCTCCGAGCTTTGCCCAGCTGCCGAAAGAGGAGGCTGGGATATAGATACGGAAATGAAAGCGCTCAAAACAATAGCATGTGGTTTCATAGCTTGATTATTATGTATTTGTTAATATTTTTAATCGCCATCCGGCTTTTCAATCTCCGTAAAGGGGCTTAGCGGTAGCGAGAATGTTTCGACGTTGTCCGGCAGCTTCGGGTCAAAAGGTTTATAGTCGTCGCGCAGAAAGCGCAGAATATCCGCCAACCCGTTCTCCCTGATTCCCTCCACGATACACTTGGCAATCTCGTAGCCTCCGTAGGCGTTGAAGTGGGTGTTGTCCTCCAGCTTTTTTGTCTGCCCGGGGAAAGTTCCCGCCGGATAGTGCACAAACGCTTTCACCGAAGCTTCGCTTCCCCACGCTTCGTAGAGAGTTGCGCTCACCTTGTGGAGGTCAATTAGCGGAATGCCTGCATCGGCAGCAAGCTTGCGAACAGCATCGGGGTATTCGCCGTGGGTGTTGAGCGTCTTTCCGTGCTCGTCAAAGGTACGCCTGTTCATTGGTGTTACCAGCACAGGGTGCATTTGTCGCTTGCGAGCTTCGGCAATAAAGGCGCGCAAGCTTTCGGTGTACGATAGCCACGCGCCTTTTCCCTCTCCCTTTTGTTTTTGGTCGTTGTGCCCAAACTCCACAAAGATATAGTCGCCTGCTTTGGCTTGCGTCAGCAGCTTTTCCAACCTGCCGGCAGCGATAAAGGTGTTGGCGGCTTCGCCCGACTCGGCGTAGTTGGCAAATGAAATGCCCCGGCGAAAGAAGCGCGGTATCATTTGCCCCCACCCGCACCAAGGCTCGTTATCCTGATCTACCACGGTGGAGTTGCCGCAAAGAAAAACGGTCAGCGACTTTTCTGCCGACCTGATGTGGACGCTCCGCACCCCGGGGTGCAAGCCGTTGAACTCAAGCGTAAGCTTGCTATCCCAATTTAGCTTGTTAACCTCGCGCGGCTTAATCCGCACCTCTCTGTCACCGCTGATACGCTTGCTGCGAATGTTCACGGTGAACGACTGCTCGCTGCTCTCGCCTTTTGGAATTGCGATTTTTTCGAGAAATAGCCGCCTTGATTCCCCTCTGACGGTAACTTCGGAGGCTTGGCCAGGATTTCCCAGCAGGAGCGTTACGTCGTAATCACCCTCAGGCAGGTCAACCGAAAAGAAAAAACCTCCATCGGCAACGCACGCGCCGTCGGCGCTCACCGGAGGCTTCGTCAGATCAAAGCCGTAACCTGCTCCATCGGCATACAAGCAGGAGGCGGGAACATGGCGAACGCCGAGCGTTGACGCTACAGCATCCCTTCCAAAAACATAGGTACAATCAAACGAGCCGATTTTTGCGGCAGCGCCCTCCGACAAAGTATGCCCTGAGCCAGCGGCCTGCACGCCTACAGCGAGCAGCATCAGGAAAGTAGCGATATACTTCATACTCCAGATTTTTAGGGTTTTAGATTTTCAATCACCATTGTACAACAAAGCTATGTAAGCAAATAAATATTATCGCCGTATTAGCGGTTTCGTTAATACGGTCAATCAACCATATTTTTTCATACGAAACAGTAGAAATAGAGATTTGAATTTTAGTTGTATAAGAACTCCGAAAGATAGGCTGTAAAAGGCTTAAAAACAATGAAAAAAATGATTTATGTCCTATAATTTTTGATATATTTATCGGCAAAACTAACAAAAATTTAGCTTTAAATCTGCAAATATGGATTCATTTTTATCTTTATATTCAATTATTAATCATGTGAAGCAGGGATAAATTCCGTAAATTTGCCGTTCAAAAACGGATAAAGATAGGAAATAAGCAGCTGTGAATTTATACGGTCGCTTTTTGCGTTTGGAGGTAGTGCGGCGCGCTGTAAAGGACATTTCAAATTGTCGTTTTGTAGTTAGAGATGCGTTGTGCTCAACGTCTCCATCATGCGGGGATTTTAGCATGACAATTTGAAATGCACGCAAATCAACTTCAAGGACTTGGA
>JAIRXY010000154.1 GCA_031268055.1 Prevotellaceae bacterium
GCAGCAAGGAAAAATTACGACACAATTTTTTTCTACTCTAAATCCAACAAATATACCTATAACCAACAATTTATGGAACTTTCGCAGGCTTCAAAAGATTTATATAATAATGAAGATAAGAAAGGCAAATTTCAGACAGTGCCGCTACTTGTAAGCGGAAAACGGAATGGCGAAACAGGTAAAATTTGGAAAGGAATAAATCCAAACAAGCAAGGAAAAGAGGGAATGCATTGGGTTACAACATTAGATAAATTAGACGAATACGATGCACAAGGATTGGTTTACTTTCCGAAAAATGGAGCTACACCTCGTCTGAAATATTACTTAGAGCAAAGTCCCGGAGTACCATTGGGTGAAATTTGGGACGATATTAAGTTAGTACAGGGCAAAGAATCTATCGGCTACCCCACTCAAAAGCCGATCGCCTTACTGGAGCGCATCATCAAATGCGCCAGCAACGAAGGCGAACTTGTACTTGACCCCTTTATGGGAGGCGGTACTACTATTGCTGTGGCCGATAAGCTCAACCGTTCGTGGATAGGTATTGACCAATCGGTACAGGCAGTCAAAGTAGCCGAGCTGCGCTTGCAGCAGCAAACCGATTTGTTTACAGCCTTGTATGCCAACTCCTATACCTTGCAGCTGTACAAATATGACTATGACATGCTCCGCTATCAGAATGCTTTTGAGTTTGAAAGCTGGATTGTCGGACAGCTTGGCGGAGCAAGCAACGCTAAACAGCGTAACGACTTTGGGTCAGATGGAAAAATGCCCGACGGCACACCCATTCAGGTAAAGCGTAGCGACAGTATCGGGCGCAATGTGGTTGATAATTTCTTTGCCGCTGTGCAACGCTATGATAAAAAGTTGTTTGAAAAGAATATTGCAGAAAAAAAACCGGTTGGCTACATTATTGCCTTTTCTTTCGGACGTGGCGCAGTCGAAGAGGTTGCCCGGTTGAAGCTGAGTGAGAATGTAGCTATCAATTTAATGAAGGTGGAAGACATTGTTCCGGTGGCCAAAAAGCCGACAATTGCCATCGAGATAAACGAGCTGTCAAGAAACGAAAATGGCGCGCGCGAAATCGAATTTATAGCCACCGGAAAAAGCGAGGCAAGCATTGAATTTTACAGCTGGGATTTCGATTATCAAGCCGACAGAGGATTTAAGCCATCCGTCATCATGGATAGAGAAGGAATCCAGAAACGTCTACTAAAGGCAGGGTTTTATTCCGTCGCCGTGAAAGTTGTCGATAATGACGGCTTGGAAAGCGTTGAAGTTATCAAGCTGAAAGTTAATGGAGTTGTGGAAATAACAAGTTAAAAACCATATAAATTTTATGTTCGATTTAGCAATTATAGGCGGTGGGCCTGCGGGCTACGTTGCCGCCGAGCGCGCCGGAGCCAAAGGGCTTAGCGTTGCGCTGTTTGAAAAGCGCGAGCTGGGCGGCGTATGCCTCAACGAGGGCTGCATACCAACCAAAACGCTGCTTTACAGCGCCAAGGTTTACGATACCGCCATTCACGGCGACAAGTACGGCGTGAACGCCAAGAGCGCCACCTTTGACTTTGGCAAAATCGTTGACCGCAAAAACAAGGTGGTGCGCAAGCTGGTAGCCGGCGTGAACGCCAAGATGAAAGCCCACAAGGTTACCGTTATCAAAGGCGCGGCGACGGTTGAGGGGCGCGGCGCCAACGGCGTTGAGCTTGCCTGCAACGGCGAGCGGTACAGCGCGGCAAACCTGCTCATCTGCACCGGCTCCGAGGCATTTTTGCCGCCCATACCCGGGCTTAAGGAGGCCGGCAGCGCTATTCTTACCAACCGCGAAATCCTTGCGCTCACCGAACAGCCAAAGCGCTTGGTCATCATCGGCGGAGGCGTGATAGGCATGGAGTTTGCCAGCTTTTACAGCAGCCTCGGCACGGAGGTTACCGTGGTGGAGATGCTCCCCGAAATTCTGGGCGGGCTCGACCCCGAGTTGAGCGCCATGTTGCGCGACGTCTACGCCAAGCGGGGCGTGAAGTTCAACCTCTCGTGCAAGGTAACCGAAATCAGGGGAAGCGAAGTTGTGTACGTCAGCAAGGAGGGCGCAACGGCAAGCGCGGCGGGTGATAAAATACTCGTGAGCGTTGGGCGGCGGCCTGTTACGGCTGGCTTGGGGCTGGAAGCGCTGGGCGTGGAGCTGACCAAGGGCGGCGGCATCAAGGTCGACGAAAAAATGCGCACCAACGTTCCCAACGTATACGCCGCAGGCGACGTTACAGGGTTTTCGCTCTTGGCGCACACCGCCAGCCGCGAGGGTGAGGTGGTGGTGAACAACCTTACCGGCCGCCCCGACGCCATGCGCTACAGCGCTATTCCGGGCGTGGTTTACACCAACCCCGAGGTGGCAGGCGTGGGGCTTACCGAGGAAGCGGCCAAGGCCGGCAACGTTGATTTTAAGGTGGCCAAGCTGCCTATGGCATACGCCGGAAGATTTGTAGCCGAAAACGAAGGCGGCGCAGGCCTCTGCAAGGTGCTGACAGGCGCAAGGCACGGCGAAGTTCTCGGCGTGCACATGCTCGGAAATCCGTCGAGCGAAATGATATACGGAGCGTGTATGGCCATTGAGCAGGAGCTGACGCTCAAGGAGCTGCAAGAGGTAGTGTTTCCTCACCCCACCGTATCGGAAATCTTTAAGGAAGTTGCCTTTTCTTAGATAGGAAGCCGCTTTTTTTAGGAGCTTATGATGCTGTGCGCAGGCAATCTTTTGATGCCGCAGCCGCAGCTATACATTAATTTATAATTTATAATTCTTAATTCCCATAGCACTATCATGCCAAAATCTCAACCTGTAGACCCGAAATTTCTCCGGCAGTCGGGAGAAATAAAGTTTGCCCCTATTCCCGTCAACCAATACAGCAAAACGGTTGCAGAGGAACTTCAGAGCAAAAATTTTACCAAAGAAGACCTTCGGCGCATTTACCACGATATGGTGGTGATTCGCGAGTTTGAAACCATGCTGAATCTGGTGAAAACTACCGGAGCATACGAGGGCATAACCTACAACAATCCGGGGCCAGCCCACCTCTCGGCCGGGCAGGAGGCTGCCGCCGTAGGTATGGCCTACACGCTGGAGGCCAACGATTTTATTTTCGGCTCGCACCGCAGCCACGGCGAAATTCTTGCCAAGGGCTTGCGGGCTATCGAGCTGCTAAGCGATGGCGAGCTCGAAAAAATCATGGACAAGTTCTGGGACGGCGCAACGGTAAGCGTGGCCAAAAAAGGATTTGCGGGAACAGCAAAGCAGCTGGGGCGGCGCTTCCTGCTCTACGGCGCGATGGCAGAAATTTTTGCCCGCGTAACGGGATTCAACAAAGGCTTGGGCGGCAGCATGCATACCTTCTTCACCCCGTTTGGCATATACCCCAACAACGCCATTGTGGGCGGCAGCGGCGATATTGCCGTTGGCGCGGCGCTCTACAAAAAGGTAAACCGCAAGCGGGGCATTGTAGTTGCCAACATTGGCGACGCTTCTATGGCGTGCGGCCCCGTGTGGGAGGGGCTTGTATTTGCCACTATGGACCAGTACAAGCAGCTTTGGGAAGGCGACATGAAGGGCGGGCTGCCCCTCATTGTCAACATCATGAACAACAGCTACGGCATGGGCGGACAAACGCGCGGCGAGACAATGGGATACGATTTTGCCGCCCGCATTGGCGCAGGGGTCAACCCTGAGCAAATGCACAGCGAGCGCGTAGACGGCTACAACCCGCTGGCCGTTATTGAGGCCTACCGCCGCAAGCGGAAAATTCTGGAGGAGAAAAACGGGCCGGTGTTGCTCGATGTGGTGACCTACCGCATATCGGGTCATTCGCCCTCCGACTCGTCGTCGTACCGCACCAAGGAAGAGATAGACGCATGGGCTGCCGAGGACTGCATTGTGGCGTTTGGCAAGCAGCTGATGGAGGCAGGAGTCGCCACCCAAGCCGATTTGGACGCTACGTGGAAGGACGTAAAGGCGCTGATTCTCGACGTTTTCAAGCTATCCATTGACGACGCGCTGTCGCCGCGGATGGATTTGTCGAAAAATCCGGAGCTGCTGGGGGAAATGACTTTCTCTAACCAATCCGTTGACTCCCTGTCCAGCGCGAAGCCCGAAGTAAACCACCCGCTGAGCGAAAACCCGCGCGTGCAGCAAATCGCCAAGAAGGAGCGCTTTGTGGTTGACAAGAACGGCAAGCCTGTCTCCAAGATGAAGCAGTACCAGCTGCGCGACGGCATTTTTGAAGCTGTCATCGACCGCTTCTACAAGGACGCTTCGCTGATTGCCTACGGCGAAGACAACCGCGACTGGGGCGGCGCATTTGCCGTGTACCGCGGCCTCACCGAGGCGCTGCCGTACCACCGCTTTTTCAACGCGCCCATTTCGGAAGCCTCCATCGTTGGCGCGGCCATTGGCTACGCCATGTGCGGCGGACGCGTAATCCCCGAAATAATGTACTGCGATTTCCTTGGGCGCTGCGGCGACGAGGTGTTCAACCAGCTACCCAAGTGGCAGGCCATGAGCGGCAACGTGCTCAAGATGCCGGTGGTGGTGCGCGTGTCGGTAGGGTCAAAGTACGGAGCGCAGCACTCGCAGGACTGGACGTCGCTGGCGGCGCACATTCCGGGGCTAAAGGTGGTATTTCCCGCCACGCCCTACGATGCAAAAGGCCTGATGAACGCCGCGCTGCAAGGTACCGACCCCGTTATTTTCTTCGAAAGCCAGCGCATTTACGACGTGGGCGAGCAGTTCCATCAGGGTGGCGTTCCCGAGGGCTACTACGAAATACCTCTTGGCGAGCCCGATGTGAAGCGAGAGGGCAAGGATGTTACCATCCTTACCATTGGCGCAACGCTCTACAGGGCGCTCGATGCGGCCAAAATTTTGGAGGAAAAGTACGCCATGAGCGCCGAGGTTATCGACGCCCGCTCGCTGGTGCCGTTCAGTTACGACAAGGTGCTGGCTTCGGTCAAAAAAACCGGACGTATCATCATCTCCGGCGATGCGTCAAGCCGAGGCTCTTTCCTCAACGACCTTGCCCGCAACGTTACCGAGCTGGCCTTTGACTACCTCGACGCGCCGCCGGTAGTGTTAGGGTCGCGCAGCTGGATTACGCCGTGCTACGAGCTCGAGAGCGCTTTCTTCCCCCAGCCCGAATGGTTTATCGACGCTATCCACGAAAAAATTGTTCCGCTAAAAGGACACGTCCCCACGTGCAACTTTACCAATGCCGAGCAAATACGCAGAGCAAAGCAAGGAGTGTAGATAAATTAGGAATTAGGTGTTATATATCAGTAGTTCGTTTACATTCTAAGGAGCAATTGGTGCATCAGCAGTTCGTTTACAAATCCCTTAAGGGATTTCGCCCGCTAAGGCGAGCAAAATATCAAGAGTTCATTGACATATTGTACATTTTAGGAATTTAAGGCAGAGACATCGGAAACTCAAAAATGTGATAAATCCGGCCGTTGTGGCTGACCACCAAA
>JAIRXY010000008.1 GCA_031268055.1 Prevotellaceae bacterium
TTTTGATTGGAATGAAATCCTGCCAATTCTCAAATCCTGTAAATCCTGATTCAGACAAAGGGTGGGGGCGTTCCGTTGCCCCGACGTTTCACGTCGGGCTACCAAGATTTCACCCGTTCGTGGGTTGTCAGCCAGCATAAATCGTGCGGACATTTTTTTTGATTGGAATGAAATCCTGCTAATCCTCAAATCCTGTAAATCCTGATTCAGACAAAATGACGCACGTTGGGCTACCAAGATTTCACCCGTTCCGGGTTGCCCCAGCGGGGTGGTGGGGGCGCTTTGCAACCCCGACGTTGCACGTCGGGACAACGGAACGCCCCAACCATCACCAGAGCGGCGAAGCCCCGAAATATTTTTGTTGAATGATGAAGTAATGAATCCTTAATATTTGCGATATGCCGCCACGACAATAACTTGCAAAATTGCGACTTACATAAGAATCAAATGCACCCTTGCTCACATATCTCAGAAATTTGTGTAATTTTGCCGTTGATTACTTTTACGTTTATTTTTCAAAGCATAAAAAATTGTTGCAGGTATGCGCTGACACATGGTCGATGGTAGAGGGTGGCCGCCGCTTCAACTCCTACGCAGGGTACTTCCGGCGCAGGTTTGGGCAGCGCGTGCAGAAGGTTGCCATCAACGCCGGATTCACCTGCCCCAACCGCGACGGCAGCCTTGCCGTGGGCGGCTGCACCTACTGCAACAACGACGCGTTCAACCCCTCGTACTGCCTGCCGAGCAAGAGCATTACGCAGCAAATAGGCGAGGGTATTGAATTTCACGCCACGCACCGCTACAAAGAAGCGCAGCAGTACTTGGCGTATTTTCAGGCATTCTCCAACACCTATGCGCCGCTCGATACGCTTTGCGAAATATACGGCGAAGCCCTCCGGCACCCGCAAATAGCGGGCATCGTTGTGGGTACGCGCCCCGACTGCGTTGACGAATCAAAGCTGGATTACCTTGCGCAACTGTCGCAGGAAAAATACGTCGCGGTGGAGTACGGCGTGGAGTCGTGCTACGACAGGACGCTGCGCCGCATCAACCGCGGGCACGACTTTGCAGCGGCGGTGCGGGCTATTGAGGCAACGGCGCAGCGAGGCCTCAGCGTGGGCGCTCACATCATCTTTGGGCTGCCGAACGAAGCAAAGGATGATATGCTGCGCGAAGCCGATATCTTATCGGCGTTGCCGCTAACGACCATCAAATTCCACCAGCTGCAGCTGATAAAAAATACTGTGATGGCGAGCGAATTTGCCGAGCGTCCACAGGATTTTGTGCGCTTTGAGGTGGGCGAGTATGTAGATTTTTTCGTTGATTTTTTGGAGCGATTCAACCCTAACATCGTGGTGGAGCGATTTGCAGGAGAGTCGCCGCCGCGCTTTCTTGCCCGCTCCGACTGGGGGCTTATCCGCAACGAGCAGCTGCTTGCCATGCTCGACAAGCGGCTGGAGCAGCGCAGCACGTGGCAGGGAAAAAAATGGAGCTAAAAAACTAACGTCGGAAAAACTAACGTCGTATGCTGTACCATGTGAAAAAAATATTGCTGTGCTGCACCGTGGCGATAAGCTGCGCCACCTCTTTGCTGCAAGCGCAGGTGAAGTTTGACTTTGAAGAAGGCAGCTTATCTGACTTTTTGCAGGACCCCGACGACAGCTGGATAGTGAAAGATACTACCCTGCTTGGCGGCGGCAGGGTCTTGCAGCACCTGCGTGACGACGGCACCGTTGTGGATAAAATATCCTTTCTTCCACGCCCAAACCCAAGCGCACTGAGCGACGCGTGGAGTTTTTCCGTCTGCTACGCCCCGTCAACCGCCACTTCGACCAACAACTACTGGCTGGCGTTTCTTGCCTCCAACGTAGACGCTTCGGCCATGAGCGCCACCGGAGTAAGGGTGAGCGCATACGCTGTAGGAGTTTACAACCGGCTGGGCGGCGACACCCTAAAGCTGTTCAAGATAAGCTCGGGAATAATTACGCCGATTATTGCAGCCACGATTACGACGCGGGGCAAAAAGTTGGCGATAAAGGTTACGCGCTCCGCGCTGGGAGAGTGGACGCTTTTTGCCAGCGATTACAGCAGTTCGGAAAGCATGATTCAGTACGGTAAGGCAACGGAGCCCAGCGAAATCCCCGGCGAAAATTTCGGGTTTTTGTTTGCATTCTCTGCCACCAACTATAGAAACTTTTTTGCGGACGAGCTGGAGATTGACCTCGTACCTCGTCCTTTGAAAATAGCGGCAGTGCGGCGTAGCGTCCCGCATAGCCTGCAAGTGGAGTTTAGCAAGGCGGTGGATACCGCGTGCGCAGTAGACGCTTCGTACTACAGCCTCAGCGCAGCCGACGGTGGCGGTATCTTGCCTATCGATTCGGTGAAGCTGCTGGCGGCCAATACTGTTGAGATATTTATAAGTAAAATTTTTACTACCGGCAGCTACACGCTTACCGTCCAAAATTTGCCCAATTCGCAGGGGACAAAAAGCGACGACTACCTTGACTTTCGGCTTGATATACCGCACTACGGCGACGTTGTCTTTAGCGAGCTCATGGTGCGCCCCAACGTCGAAAGCGACCTGCCTGACGAATACATCGAGCTGTACAACCGCACCTACAACAGCATTGACCTTACCGGCTGGACAATAGCAAGCGCAGCGCGAACGGGGCGCATCACCTCCGGCGCTATTGAGCCAAACAGCTACGCGCTCATTGGCAACGTAACATCGGAGTATGCCAGCGTGCTTGCCGTCACAGGCCGTCCACAGCTGACCGACGGCGGCGCAAGCCTTTCGCTCTCCGACGGACACGGGGTTACTGTTACTACCCTCTCCTACAACGAATCGTGGTATGCCGACGAAATGAAAAAAATGGGCGGCTACTCGCTCGAAAAGATAGACTTGGACAACCTCGAAGAAAACGCGAGCAACTGGCGCGCCTCAAACAGCGAGCGCGGCGGAACGCCCGGCGAGCAAAACTCTGTGGCGGCAGACAACACCGACGTTACGCCGCCCAAATTCATCAGCTTCAGGGCTACAGGCAACGAGCTGAGCCTCCACTTCAGCGAGGCCATCAGCGAGGAGTCGCTCAACGCTGGCAGCTTTGCGCTGGACAACGGTATCGGCAACGCCCAAAGCCTGCGGTGGAGCATGGAAAAGCCGATGGACGTTACGCTCATTTTTGCCCGTCCGCTGGAGCAGCACGTTATCTGCACGCTTTCGGTTAAGGCCAGCGCCGTTTGCGATTTGGCGCAAAATTGCATGGCGGATTTTACCGTGCAGGCAGGCTTTGGCGAAGCGCCTGCGGCAAACGATGTGGTCATTAATGAGGTGTTGTTCAACCCGCACGCTGGCGGCGTTGACTTTGTAGAGCTCTACAACCGCTCCGAAAAGATTGCCGAGCTGGAGGGATTGCGCCTTGCCAACCGGAGGACGGCTAACGGCGCAATCGACAGGTCGTATGCGCTACCGGCGTATACGCTTTTTCCCCGCGAGTATGTAGTGGTTACCACCCTGCCCGATGTGGTGCGCGAGCAGTACAGCTGCCCTAACCCCGAGGCGTTTATTACCCTTGCGGCGTTGCCGTCGTACCCCAACGAAGAGGGATGCGTAGCGCTACTTGACAGCGCCGGCGTAGCGCTGGAGGATTTTTACTACTCTGAAAAAATGCACAGCGGCATAGTTGCCATTCCCAAGGGCATTTCGCTGGAGCGCATTAACCCCCATCGTCCGGCGAGCGAAT
>JAIRXY010000107.1 GCA_031268055.1 Prevotellaceae bacterium
ATGTTTGCCAGCAGGAAGTGCCCCAAATGCCCAACGCCAAAGGTTTGCTCAAAGCCGTCCTGCGTGTACTTCATTGCGGAGCCGCCCGTAATTGCGTTGCAAACCAGACCGTACAGGGGAGGCAAATCCATTGCGGCAAGTGTTCTGCAAAACTCCCTGACCGAAGCCAGCGACGCCAAGTTAAGCGGCAAGACGTACAGGTGCGGATTGCCCGTTTCCGTGGATAGCGTGGTAGCAGATTGGCAGGATTTCTTCATATTACGGCTTGCGATAATCACGTGGTTACCTTTGCTTTTCAGCGCGATGTTCTTTGCGCACTGGTAGCCCAGCCCCGAATTTCCTCCGGTGATGATGAATGTCTCCATACTTTCTTTTTTTTATTGAATTATTCAACGGTTGATAATTTCAACTATATTGGTAAAAAAAATCAGCTTTTTTCGGCGTTGGCTTTCAGCAGGGACAGGACTTTCAGGAAAGCGTTCATTTCGCGCTTTTCAATACCCTGACTCAGGATGCAGAGCATCTCACGCTCTCTATCGATGATTTCGGCGGCTATTTTTCGTCCTTCATCCGTTATGACAATCATTTTTTCCCTTCTGTCCCGCGCATTTACTTGCCGCTGCACCAATCCTTTTGCCTCAAGAACATCAATTTGCTTCAAGACGGCGGACTTGTCCTTTTTTGCCATATCCGCTATGTCCTGCTGAATAACATTCTCCTGAAAATAGGCAATCATCAGTATACCGAAGGATTCGGAGGGCAGGTTGAAATTCAGCTCGTGCATGCTCTTTTTGAAAGCATGCTCAATTGCCTTCAGCGTCAACGCAATGTTCAGCGATACAGGTAATTTCTTTTTATTCATGCGATAATTTCCTTAAAAGTTTCGGAGCAAAGGTAACGCAATTAGTTGAAATTTGCAACTAATTTTTTTTGTTCTACCGTTGCTATTTGTGTGGAAGCATGCCTTTTTTGCGCCGATAGGGGGCAGGGGCGCTAAAAATAAAGAACGGATATATTGATTTACAGTACTGAGCGACTAAATTTAAAATTAGTCGGTTTGTACAGACTTTTTTAATCTTTAATTTTCAAAATCAACTTACCCGCATCAATGGGAATGACAGGGTTAAAGGTTGCGGAGAGCGAATGACTCGAAGAATCAGATTTCCATAACCGCAGGTAAGCGCAGCGCAGCCTGCGGACGGTAAGGCGAACATACTATCTTCTGCATGAAAGACAGGACTTCGCTTACCTGCGGTTATGGAAGTAACACCCCGTAACCCCGTGCTGCGTTTCGCTGCGCTTCACTTGCACGGGGTTATCCATGTTGAACTACTACGTAGTTCCAAATCCATGTCAAAGTCCTACAGGCTTCTGAATACCAGTGAGAGATTATCCTCAAATGCCATTGTGAGGCAGGATAGAAAAGTAAATATATTTTTGTAATTGGCAAAGCATACGAACATTTCGCGCTCTAAAGCAGCTTCTTTGTAGACTTGATGGCAACAAAATTTTTCAGGTAAAAAGGCTCAAAATACGCTACGTCTTCAAAGTGCTTTTCAGCAAAAAGTTGCTCAGCCAGCTTCACCATGCTGCTTGCCGAGGCCTGCACCTCAACAAATACAGCATTGGCGCTGCGCACTACCTGCCTGCACTTGTCGATGCCGCTGCCAAAAAATACTACACGTCCTTCTTTAAGCTCCTCGGCAAAGCTGTTTTCATCTACAACCTGCGCTGTAACTTCTGCCAGCTGCGCTCCCTTGGCGTCAAACAGGGCGGTGTAAACCTCCATGCGCCGCGCGTCGAGCAGTGGCCGTAGCACGTCGTTGGGGTGCAGCTCAGGCTTCGTTACCGCCAGCGCAGCCAGCGCGTGCAGGCTGCCTACCGCCACAAGCGGCTTGCCTGCGCCGTAGCACAATCCTTTGGCGACGCTTGTCCCTATGCGTAAGCTGGTGTACGAGCCGGGGCCTTTGCTTACCGCCACGGCGTCGAGCTGCTGCGGCGCAATGCCGGCCTCGCCCAAGGCAGACGCAATGAAAGGCGCCAGCAGCTTGGCGTGGTCGCGCTCAAGAGCGCTCTCTTTGAGTACAAGCGTTTCCCCGTTGCGCGCCAGCGCCACGGAGCACACCTCGGCCGAGCTCTCTATACAAAGCAGCAAAGCCATGCTACTTGATTTTTTTTATTTTTTCATCCACGCGCTTGTCCATATCACGGTATGAGGATTCAATGCGCTCGAAGTCAAGGTAGGGGAGCAGCGAAGTAGCCAGCTTCGAAAGCGGCGTGTACAGCTTGGATTTGTTGATTTGTCCGCGCGGCATAAAGTCAAACTCTCTATCAACGCTGTTGATAACGAATAGCGCAACGCTGATGATAAGCGACATTTTGACCAGCGAAAAAACAGCGCCCAGCAGACGGTTAAGCCACCCCAGCATCACTATGTGCACTATTCTCTGCGCCACGTGAGCAACCAGACGAGCAAGAATTATTACCCCAATAAACGTGAGCGAAAACGAAATAATAGAAACAGCCTGCGCCCCCACGCCAAGCCCTGTAATCCATCCGGCCAGCATGCTCGAAAACTTAAAGGCAACATATACGCCCAAAATCAAAGATAGTAGCGCCGCAACCTGCATGATAAAACCTTGCTTAATGCCAGAGTAGATGGCAATACAAAACAACAGCACAAAGACAATATCAAAAATGTTCATAAAAGGCTTTAGTATTTAACTATTAATATAATATGTTTGTAATTAGCGGTTTGACGGTATGTTGGTGACGCTGCAAGCCTACGCTTACACGTAAAACGCACAAAATTAGTAAATATTGGCGTAGCTTGCAACGTTTGCCGAAATTTTTTTCATCTTTGGCAGATATATTTTCACTATTGCCCGATAAAAAAAGGTCAATGTCTCGAAAGGTGTAGGGGCGGGTTTCAAACCTGCCCATGACGACAATGATGGCAATGGTGGCAACGGTGTGAGGGCGGGTTTCAAACCCGCCCCTACGTCGTCGTTATCATCGCCCGCTGGCGCGGGTTGCTGCTCGGTATTCATTCATGCTGGCTGACAACCCGCGAACGGGTGAAATATTTGTCTGAATCAGGATTTACAGGATTTGAGAATTGGCAGGATTTTATGCTGGCTGCCAACCCGCGAACGGGTGAAATCTTGGTAGCCCGACGTGCGGCATTTTGTCTGAATCAGGATTTACAGGATTTGAGAATTGGCAGGATTTTATGCTGGCTGCCAACCCGGAACGGTGAAATCTTGGTAGCCCGACGTGAAATGTCGGGTTTACGGAATATCCCCCCCCATCATCGGAGGGGCGAAGCCCCGAAATATTTTTGTTGAATAATGAGGCAATAAGAGACGCGGCGCGGCGCGCCGCGTCTCTACAGCATGTGTGCGGCGTGCCGTGCTTGCGATAGTC
>JAIRXY010000238.1 GCA_031268055.1 Prevotellaceae bacterium
AATGAAAAAGATTTTTATAGCAGCGGCGATATGCCTCATGAACATTGGCGCGTGGGCGCAAATGCAGTTTACCAAAACGGCGCACGATTTTGGGCAAATTCCCGAAATGGGCGGCGACGCTACCTACCAATTTGAGTTTACCAACACGGGCAAAGCTCCCATCATCATTACCAACGTAGAGTCGTCGTGCGGGTGCACCACGCCGGAGTGGAGCAAGCAGCCGGTGCTGCCCGGAAAGACAGGCTTTGTAAAGGCAATATTTGACCCCAAAGACCGTCCGGGAATTTTTGACAAGGAAATTACCGTGTCGACAACAACGGAGCAGGTGACGCTAAAAATTTCGGGCGAGGTGCTTCCCAAGACTAAGGGTATTGCCGACTTGTACCCCCGCGTAATCGGGCAGCTGCGGCTCAAATCGCTCAACATTCCGTTTGCCAACATCTACAACACCGCAACGGCTGTCGATTCGCTTCCCGTCGTCAACACCGGCAGCACGGCGGTGAGCATTACTTTTGAGAATGTGCCGCCTCACCTCGCCTTACGCGCCCGCCCGCAAACGCTTGCCCCCAACGAGAAGGGCAGCATTATCTGCACCTACAACGCTGCGGGAAAGAACGACTGGGGCTACGTTACCGACAAGGTAGCGCTTACGCTCAACGGGGCAAGCAGCAAGGGCGACGCGCTTGCTATCAGCGCCAGCATTGACGAGGATTTTTCGGGGCTGAAAGGCGACCAGCTCGCCAACGCTCCGGTGGCGCGGTTTGCGCAGCGTAGCGTAGATTTGGGTAGCGTTGCCGGCAGCGCAGGCAAGGAATTTTCCATTTCCATTGCCAACGACGGAAAGAGCGATTTGCTGCTGCGCAAAATCTCCTCCAGCTGCGACTGCATCACGCTTTCCGACGGCAACCCAAAAATCGTCAAGGCCGGACAGACAGCGGAGCTGAAAGCTACATTCAAGGCAGAAAAGCTAAAGGGCAAGGTCAACAAAACCGTGACTGTCATCACCAACGCCCCCAAGCAATCAAGCGTGGTGGTTAGGGTTTCGGCAGCGGTAAACTAAAAAAATTTCAACATCAAAGCATAACCAAAAATGGAAAAAAGTAAGGGGCTGGCTATTATTACCGGCGCAAGCCAGGGAATAGGCGCGGCGGTAGCCGTCGGGTTGGCGCATGACGGCTACCGCGCTGTGCTGATTGCCCGGAGCAGGCCAAATCTGGAGAAAGTGCGCGACGAAATCATGAAGTCGAATAGCTGTACGCCGGAACCGATTGTGCTGCCGTTAGACATCACCGATAGCGCAAAGGTCGACTACGAGGTAAGAAGCATAAACCGAAAATACGGCGCCGTTGACATACTCGTAAATGCAGCGGCAGCATTCGCGGACGGCTCGCTGAGCGAATCGGTTGACTACTTCAGGAATGTAGTGGAAACAAACCTTGTGGCGCAATATGCCGTGCTGAAAACAGTAACCGAAATTATGAAAGCGCAGGCGGGTGGATATATTTTCAATATTGCCTCCCGCGCGGCAAAATACGGTTTTTCGGGCGGAGGTATTTACGGCTCAACAAAATTTGGCCTTGTTGGGTTAACCGAATCCCTCTACCGCGAGCTGGCGCCGTCCGGAATCCGAATTACCTCCTTATGCCCCGGATGGGTCAATACCGAAATGGCAAAAAAAGCCGGAACGCCTCTGCCTGACGAAGAAATGATACAACCCGACGATTTGCTGCGTACGATTCGGTACTTGCTGAATCTGTCAGAAAACGTATGCATTAAGGAAATCATTCTCGAAATGAAAAAAAGCATTATCTGACTTTCGTTGCAGCAAGTAGATTTGCAAAATACGCGATATAGTATGATTACCAAAGACGAACTCAAGCATATCCTCACCGACGCAGAAAGCTACTGCGTTGAGCGGACTCTCTCGACCGACAATGCAGATAAATTCTGTCAGGCCATTTGCGCATTTTCAAATGATCTTCCCGAAAGTGGCAAGAACGGCTACCTGATTATCGGTGCGCACGACAACGGACAGCTATCGGGCTTGAAAGTCGATGATAAGCTGCTGCTTCAAATTTCTAATATTCGCACGGATGGCAATATACTTCCTCAACCTGTAATGTCTGTGGAAAAGTTCAGCTTTGAAGGAAGCGATGTATTGGTAGCAGAAGTACAACCGTCGAAATTTCCACCGGTGCGCTACCGTGGGCGTGTTTGGGTGCGCGTAGGTCCACGCAAAAGTATTGCTTCGGAGGCAGAAGAAAAGATGCTGACCGAAAGAAGGCTTTCCAACGTCCGCACGTTTGACGCCATGCCTTGCTTGGGAACAGCTACTGCCGATTTGGACGTATCGCTCATCAAGCGAGAATTTCTACCCAAAGCCGTACCCGAAGATGTACTTGCAGAAGACAAACGCCCTGTCGAAGAGCAGCTGGCCTCACTTGGCTTTTACGATTTACGGTATAGCTGCCCAACTAACGGCGCCATTATTTTTTTCGGGAAAAACCCTGAAAGGCATTTGCATGGCTCCTACG
>JAIRXY010000292.1 GCA_031268055.1 Prevotellaceae bacterium
TAGCGGAACGTCTGACGCTGCACCAGCGTGAGCAGCGAGTCGTTGGAGATGCGCTCAAATTTATCCAGCATGTCATCGCCCGTGGCTACGCTAAAATTTTTTCCGGCAAGCATTGCGACGCCCGATTCCGATTTTAACCCGGCATTTACCGTCAGCACATAGCCGGTATATGACTGCAAGCCCGAAAGGTTGATTTTGAGGGTAGGGTTGTCGTCGTGTGCAACGGCTACCGGTATGGTTTTGCCCTCCTGCTTCAGGACAATATTATCTGCAATGCTGCCGACGTCAACTTTTTCCGAAAAGGTCAGCTTTACGGTATCGCCGAGCGAGACGTTCACGTAGGCATCGCGGTTGGCCTCGCTCCCTATGCGTATTTCGTCGAGCTTAAATTCGGCTACAGCAGGCGGTGGCGGCGTGGCCGCAACGCCGCAGCAAGCTGCCGATAGTCCGGCCGCTACTGCCAGCGGCAAAAGGTAATTTTTCATCTTGGTTACTCTGCTCATGGTTTACTGTTTTTAAGGCTTAACTCTATAATTCTCCATTCTCCAATTCTCCATTTAACATGCGAGCTGCAAAATCTGGCGGCGCTTACTCACCAGCGTTGGTGAGTAAGCGCTGCACAAGAATTTTGCTACTCGTTGATTTGCGTAGCTTCGGCTTTGAACAGGGCGTTGCTTTCGTCTTTAGTAAGCGCCCTATCGTAAATACGGAATTCGTCGAGCTGCCCTAAGAAGTAACCTGCCCAATCGTCAGTCAACTCACCTGCAACGCGCGCTGCCCATGCACCAATTACTAAATTATTAGCCTCGTTGAATTGCAAATTGCCGTAGGGTACCGTTTTGGCTTCTCCTTGCCACCGTTTGGTTTCAAATGTCTCTCCATTGGCTTTAGTGGTAAATTCCGCTCCATTGCGGTAAACGCGAAATTCGGATGCGACATTGTCGTAGGTGCAAATAACGTGTGTCCACACGGTAATTGGAGTTAGATGCCAATCGCCGGCAAATTGTCCTTTCCAGTCTGCCGCATCATTTTTCCAAAGATAGTGTGTCATTTGGGCTGTGTCAACACCCGTATTGTTTCGTCCCTGCCTCAAGAAGAAGTTTCCCCAAATCCAGTCGGTAGTACCGTCCAGCTGGTAAATCATCTGTTCCGGCCCGCCCGTTTCGGTGGGCACTAACTTTAGCCACATTGAAACGGTAAAGGCATTTAATGTTTTAATCTTGCTGCTGCTGGGCAGTACATACTTTAAATAATTTTCATCAGCGCCTTGATAGGCTTTACCACGTCGTCCTGTGGGATATGTTATGCCGCTTGTTGTGGGTTGGCTGGGTGTTAATCCTCCCACTGCATCGTTTCCATTTTCTTCAAACGGAAAGTATGCAATCAGGTTATCAGCGGCAACTGTAGAGGGGTCAATCTTGCCGTCGTCCGGATTGTTGTTGTCATCATCATCGTTGCCGCACGATACTACGGCGGTCATGCTTACGCCGGCTACTATAGCAAGTAGCCATAAGCTTAATTTTTTCATGTTCTTTTTCATAATACTGTTTTTGTTTAATTGTTTGTAAATTGAATTTAGTTGAGCTGAGAATTTTTAGTTGAACTGAGAATTGAAAATGGAAAATGGAGAATGGAAAATGGAGAATTTTCGAGCATGCCGTATTCCTAATTCCTAATTCGTAATTCGTAATTAATTGTATCCGTTGTTTTGCGTTAAGTTCAAGTTGAGCTGCAGCTGCGTAGCCGGAATGGGGTAGACTTCGTGCTTTCCCTGCTGAAATCCTGTCAGCTCTGTGGCGGCTTTTCCGGTGCGCACAAGGTCAAAAAAGCGGTCTTCCTCCAGCGCCAGCTCTGCGCGCCGCTCGTCGAGGACGTTGTCGAGCGTAGGCGCTGCATCCGGCAAGCCTACTCGGTTGCGCACCTCGTTGAGGGCTTCGGCAGCCGTCTTGCTCACGCCTGCCGGTGGCGTTGCGCCCCGCGCCAAGGCTTCGGCATACATGAGCAGCACATCGGAGTACCGCAAAATGCGCACGTTGTGGTCAAACCCATAGCCGTTGTAGCTCCACTTATTCTCGCTGGAGGGCGTGTATACCTTTCCGTTGTAGTACGGGTTGGAGCATCTTGTCTTGATGCTGTCGCCTTCGGGCGTTTTTGTGCCGCGCTGTAGCAGCGTTACGGCGGCGCGCTTCACGTCGCCGCGGGCGGTAAAGAAATCAATCAGCTTTTGGCTGGGCACGCAAAATCCCCACCCCTGCATGTTGGAGGGCGAGTTGCCGCGCGGCCCTTGAAAATATGCGTACTCTATGTAGGGGGCTGTGCCCCTCTCCTGACCGAGCGTGGAGCTTTGTATTTCAAACAGCGATTCGCGGCTGTTTTCGCCCTCGGAGCGGAACACGGTTTTAAAGTCCGACAGCAGCTCGTAGCGCCCCGAGGCGATAATCCGTCCGGCGCAGGCAGCCACCGAGTCGTACTCGGCTTGGTAAAGGTGCACTTTGGCTTTAATGCCCAGGGCGGTATACTTGGTAATGCGCCCCGCCCACTCTTTGGCGTAGTACTCTGGGAGCGCAGGAATGGCTTCCTCCAAATCTTTTTCGATAAAGTCGTACAGCTGCACGGTGGAGGCCTGCGGGAGCGCCGCCAGCTCCTCGGACGTGTAAGCTTTGTCCACGATGTATACCCTGCCAAACAGCCGCGCGAGGTTAAAGTAGGCGTACGCCCTTATTACCTTGGCTTCGGCTTGGCATGCGCGGGCTTCCTGCCTGTTGGCTTCGTCCTGCTGCGCCGCTTCAAACAGCGGCATCTGCGCAATGGCGTAGTTGGCGGCGCTCGCTATCCCGTAAAAGTTGCTCCAAAGCTCGTTGAATGTTTCGGTGGCGGAGGTATGGCTAAGCTCGTCAATGGCCTTCATTGCCGCGCCGTCGTTAGGCTCGCTGCCTTTGTCGGCGTCGTCGCTGGCTATTTCAAAAGCGCCGATGTAGGCAAAAGCGTGCGCGCCCCGCATTGAGGAGTAGGCCGCGCTCACCGGCAAAAAAATATTCGCGGACTTGGTGTAATCCATTTCCTCCGCCTCGGTAGTACCTTCGGGGCGAATATCCAAAAAATCGTTGCAGGAGAATGTAAGCAGCAAGCTGGCTGCGATAAATCCTATTTTCTTTTTCATGATACTGTCAATTGGTTAAAAGTTCATTTTTAATCCCACAGAGTAAATAGCCTGCATGGGGTATACGTTGTTGTCGATGCCTGTGGCAATGGGCGACCCGCTCACTTCGGGAGTAAACCCGTTGTAGCCAAATAAGGTGAGCGGGCGCTGCGCCGATACGTATACCCGCAAGGTTGGTATAAATTTTATCGCGCCGGTGGTGTACCCCAGCTGCACATTCTGAATGCG
>JAIRXY010000035.1 GCA_031268055.1 Prevotellaceae bacterium
AAGAGAAGACGATATAGTAAACGACGTAAACGACTACACGGCTACGACCTCCGACCACCTCCCCGTGAGCGCAACGCTCGCCTTTGGCAAGGTGGGGCACGACCTCCCCGTGCCCGACCTCTACACCGTTAAGTACGACGACGGAGCAAGCTTTGACCTGCCTGTATACAACACGGGCAACCAGACGCTTAGCTACGCCATCGACAGCGGCGTTATTGCTTCGCTCAGCAACCGAAGGGTAACGTTTTTTGACACAGGCGTGGTGCGCATGGTGGTTTGGCAGCCGGGGAGCGTTTCTTACACGCCTGCCGCCAAATTTTTCCACATACGGGTGACAAGCCGTGACGTTGCCCCCCAAATTATCGTTCAACCTGTGGGGCAAAGTGTAGCGCTGCGAGCAACGGCTGTTTTCTCCGTGCAGGCAACCGGCACTGCGCTGCTCTACCAATGGAAAAAAGACGGCCAAAAGATTGCAGGAGCAACATCGTTCCGGCACGTTGTGAGCAACGCCAACAATCCGAACATTGGCTACTACTCATGCGAGGTGAGGAACAGCATGGGCAGCGTAGCGTCGCAGGCAGCGCCGCTATGCGTGAACACCAGCTGCCCAACCTTAACCACCGCTGTGGATAAAACCGTATTTGAAAGGCATATCAGGCTATACCCCAACCCTGTGCAGCAAATGCTTTTTATAGAAAGCGGTGCCGGAAATATCGCCGAGGTGCGCATATACAGCGCCAGCGGAGCAATGGTTTACAGGCAGCAAGGCATACATGCGCCTACGCTAAGCGTCAACACATCCGGCTGGGAAAGCGGCATTTACGTAGCGGCTATGGTATCGGACAAGGGAGAAAAAACGGCTAAAACGCTGGTAAAGAAATAAATTTTTTGAATTTTAGATTTTGGATTTTGGATTTTGAAACCTACAGCTTTTGATTACGATGCATATTCTTAATTCTTAATTCTTAATTAAACTTTAACATCATGCTTTTATTAGAAAATATCAACGAGGTAGATAAGCACAAGAAAAAGCAGCTTATCTGTAAGGGTTGCGAGAATCACTGCACTATCAATAGGTTTGAGTTTGGCAACGGCAACGTATTCTTTGGCGGGAACAAGTGCGAGCGCATTTTTTCGAGCAAAGGCAAAATCGGCGAAAAGGGCTTCAACCTGCTGCGCTACAAGTACGACCTGCTGTTTGGCAACGCCGTAACGGTGCGCGCCGACTTCGATACGCTTACCATTGGCATACCCCGCGCGCTGAACGTATACGAGAATTTTCCGTTTTGGAGCACGCTGCTTACGCAGTGCGGCGCCAACGTGGTGCTCTCAAGCCCATCGACTATGGCGCTGTACGAAAAGGGCATGGGCACGGTGATGAGCGACAACATTTGCTTTCCGGCAAAGCTGGTGCACGGGCATATCTTTGACCTCGCGGAAAAAAAAGTCGACCGCATTTTTATGCCGATGGTGTTTCACGAAAAAGAAACCGCTCCGGCTCACAACACCTTCAACTGCCCCATTGTGACGGGCTACGCCGAGGTTGTAAAAAGCGCCGTTAACCCCAAAAAGCGGTGGAACATCAGCGTAGATACCCCTACCGTCACTTTTCGCGATGAGGCGCTGCTCAAGGCCGCCTGCCGCGAGTACATCGAGTCGCTCCGGGAGCACGGGCTAAAGGTGTCGGCTTCGCTGTTCAACCGTGCGTTTGGCGAAGCCCTCGCAGCGCAGCATAGCTTCAAGGAGGCTGTTAAGGCCAAGGGCAATGAAATCATCGAAAAATCAATACGCGATGACAAGCAGCTGATGGTCATCGCCGGCAGGCCATACCACGTTGACCCGCTCATTAACCAGCAAACGGCGGAGATACTGACGGAGCTGGGCGCCAACGTGGTGACCGAAGATGTGCTGCCTAACGTGGAAAACGAAAAGACCGACCTCTACCTGTCGCAGTGGGGGTACCCCGCCCGCATTACCAACGCTTCCAAGTGGGTGGCCGCCCAGCCGTCGAACGTGCGTTTGGTGCAGCTCAACTCGTTTGGCTGCGGCCCCGACGCTATCATCACCGACGAGGTGAAGGAGGTGCTGCAAACCGCAGGCAAGAACAACAACCTGATTCGCGTGGACGAAATCAGCAGCACCGGCTCCATCCGCCTGCGGCTGCGGTCGGTGGTGGAGTTTGCCAAGTACAGCGACAAAAAGCTGCGGCCAAGCGGCAAGCAGCGCCGCACCACCAAGCTGTTTACGCAGGAAGACCAAAAGCGCACCATCATCGCGCCGCTTTTTTCCGACATATACTCCCGCCTGTTTCCGCCGCTGTTCAAGCTCAGCGGCTACCACCTGCACACGCTGCCCGTAACCGACGGCCAAGCCGTTGACGAGGGCATGCGCCACGCCAACAACGAAATATGCTACCCTGCCATCACCGTTATTGGCGACGTTATAAAGGCGCTCAAGTCGGGCAGCTTTGACTTGGCAAACACAGCGGTGGGCATCACCCAGACGGGCGGACAGTGCCGCGCCTCAAACTACCTGCCGCTGATAAAAAAAGCGATGGTCAACGCCGGATTTGAGCAGATTCCCGTTATTTCGGTTACCACCGCCGCCGGGCTGCACGAGCAACCCGGCTTTAGCATTCCGTGGACAAAAATTATTCGCCCGTTCCTTGCCTCCCTCATCTGCGCCGACGAGCTCTCGAAAATGCACTACGCTACCGTTTTTCGCGAGGTAAACAAGGGCGAATCGCGCAGGCTGCTCGACGGCTACCTTGATAAGCTGGAAAAAGCTATCGAAAATCATGGAAAGCCGAGCGATATCTACCGGCTTCTGGAGCAAGCCGTGGACGACTTCAACAAGGTGCCCGTGCAGCAGGGGAACTTTGCCAAGGTGGGCGTGGTGGGCGAAATATACCTCAAGTACAACGCCTTTGCCAACCTCAACATCGTAGACTGGCTCAACAATCAGGGTATAGAGGTGATTGTTCCGTCGCTGCTGGACTTTTTTATTCAGGACTTTGTCAACCTTGACGTGAACAAAGCGGCCAACCTCGATACGCGTACCCTCAGAGGCCGGTTGGCCGGATACGTGCTGCGCAGGTACCTCAACTACTACTTCTTCCATGCCGAGCGAATAAGCCGCAGCTTCCGCTTTCACCGCCCCAAGCACAGCATTGACGAGCTGGCGCAGCTGGCCTCAAAAATCGTCAACCTTGCCCACCAGTACGGCGAGGGATGGCTCATTCCGGGCGAAATAAGCGCATTTGCCAACGAGGGCATACACAACGTGGTGAGCCTGCAACCCTTTGGCTGCATTGCCAACCAAATTATCTCGAAGGGTGTAGAAAAGCGAATGAAGGACAAGTACCCCAAGCTAAACCTCCTCTTCCTCGACTTCGACGCGGGTACAAGCGAGGTTAACGTATTCAACCGCCTCTACTTCATGGTAAAGGCGGCAAAGGAAGAGGCCGCAGGGCGGCTGAGCAGCTGAGAATTTAAAGCCTTACCTTAACCTTTTTACCAGATCCTTTAATCACAAGCTTTATGCAAAAAAATTACAACTTTGACAAAGTAACAGATCGGCGCGGCACTAACGCGCTAAAGGTAGAGGCGCTGCAAGCAAGGTACGGTTGTGCCGACTTGATTCCGCTGTGGGTTGCCGACATGGATTTTGAAACGCCTCCTTTCATCGTCGACGCTCTCCGCGCGCGGGTGGAGCATCCTATCTTTGGGTATACGCAGCTCCCGCAGCGCTACTGGCCGCTCATCATCAGCTGGCTGGAGGAGCTGCACGGGTGGACGGTGAAGCAGGAGTGGCTGTGCTACATTCCCGGAATCGTTACGGGCATTGGGCTTGCCCTAAACGTCTTTACGGACAAGGGCGACAAGGTCATTATCCAGCCGCCGGTGTACCACCCCTTTCGCCTTGTTCCCGAAGCCAACGGGCGCACAGTAGCCTACAACCCCCTAAAGCTGGCGGGCGACAGCTACGAAATGGACTTTGAGCAGCTGGAGCGCCTCATCGACGATAAGTGCAAGCTCCTCATCCTTGCCAACCCGCACAACCCGGGCGGCGTTGTCTGGAGCCGCGAAACCCTGTCGAAGCTTGCCGACATCTGCGCGCGCCGCCGTGTGCCGGTGATTGCGGACGAAATTCACGCAGACATGGCGCTATTCGGCAGCAAGCACACTCCGTTTGCCTCTGTTTCGGAGGCGGCGGCGCAAAACAGCATCACGTTCAACGCGCCGTCAAAAACGTTCAACATTGCAGGGCTGATGAGCTCCTTTGCGGTCATCCCCAACGCCTCCATCCGCGCGCGCTTTTACGCGTGGCTACGGGCAAACGAGCTCAGCGACCCAACCATCTTTGCCGCTGTTGCCACCGAAGCTGCTTACGCGCACGGGCGCGAGTGGCTAAAGCAAATGCTGGCGTACGTTGAGGGAAACTTTGGCTACGTGGAGCAGTTCTTTGCAGAGCATATCCCCGCTATCAGGGCAATGAAGCCGCAGGCATCGTTTCTGGTGTGGCTGGACTGCCGCAAGCTGGGCTTAGGCCACACCGCGCTGATAGACCTCTTTGTCAGCAAGGCAAAGCTGGCGCTAAACGACGGCGAAATGTTTGGCCCCGGCGGTGAAGGATTCATGCGCCTCAACATCGGAACGCCCCGCAGCACGCTGGAGCTCGCCATGAAAAGGCTGAAGGAAAATTTTGAATTTTGAATGCCGTGCGCTACCATTGGTAGCACGCGGATGAAGCGGATTTAACGGATAAAAACGGATAAATCCTCAATTTTTGCGAAGACGCGGCATGTGCAGGAGATCTGGCATGCCGCGTTTCTATTCAAAGTCACTATAAACCGACAAAATACAATTGTCGGATAGCCAATGCATATTTTTAATGGACGCTATTAGAAAATTTCCGATGTAGCAATTTGATTATGAATTAATATGCTAATGGACATTTTGGGATAAATACGTGACACCTTGTTCACCGTCCCGTATAGGATTGGGGTAGGGTGGGGTGGATGTATTTCGCTTTTTACCAACATTCTGTCTCTACGACACAGAGAGCTTACGCTGCTACTTGCCGACATCGAAGGTGAATGTTCCTGCCGTCAAATTTATAACTTTTTCCCCCTCTGTCGAGTCGGGAAGATAAAGGGTAGCTGTTGCGTTTGGCGGTATGGTAACGCTGTATTTTACGGCGCTATTTTTGCGCGTCCATTTTGAAGCGATTGTGCCGTAGGGCGAGCGATATTGCGCCTCGAAGTGGTCGAGGCCGTCAACAAAGTTAGGTCGCAAAATGGTGTGCTTGAAGCCGGGCTGCCGATGGTCGGGGAAAATTCCGCCCAGCCCCTTGTAAAACCACGCCCCTATTTCGCCAAACATCATGTGGTTGTCGGAAATGTCGCGGGTAGCGTTCAAGTCCCAATTTTCGAGCAGGGTTGTCGCGCCGTTTTCAATCCACCATCCCCAGGACGGATAGGTATTTTGTACGGCAATTTTGTACGCTGCATCGGCGTAGCCGTTTTCGCTCAAGGCGTTGAGAAGGGCTTTTGCTCCCAAAACGCCTACATCAAGGTGAAAACCGGTTTCTTCTACTTTTGCCGCCAGATTTTGCGCTACTTTGGCTACCAGCTCGTCCGGCGCCACATGCCAGTAGAGCGGGACGCTCAGCTCGGTTTGAGAGCCAGAGGCGTAAATGCCGGCTTCGCGGTTGAGGAATTTGTTGTTGATGGCATTTTTTATTTTTTCTGCCAAAGCCGAGTATTGCTTTTCGTCTTCCTTTTTTCCGAATAGCTTCGCGGCTTGGGCTAAAATATTGGCGTCAACATAGTAGTAAACCGACGAGGTAAGCTCTTTGTTCGATGGCGAACGTACCGGAACCCAATCTCCCCGCCCAAAAGTTGTCAGGCCGTCGGGGTAGGTTTTATTGACGTAATCGACGTAGCGCTTTATGTTCTCGTAGCAGTCGGACAGCAGCTTGCTATCGCCGTAGAAGAGGTAAATATTCCAGGGAATAATGGCAATGGTGCTTGTCCAGTCGAGCCCGTTGTCGGTACCGTAGCCCCAGCCGCCGGTGGGGATGATGTCGGGCAGTACGCCGTCTGCCCGTTGTTCATCGCGGTGGTCGGCGAGCCACTTCTCGTAGACGGTGATAACGTCGAAGTTGTACAGCGCGGCTTCAATGGCAAAATGTCCGTCACCCGTCCAGCCGTTTTTTTCGCGCTGCGGACAGTCGGTCGGGTAGCTCATCAGGTTTGAGAGAAAAGAATTGTTGGCGGCCTGCTGTAGCTTTTCAACCAGCGGATTGGAGGCGCTGATTTTTCCGATTTGCGCCACGTCGCTGTGCATAAAGCAGGCGGTCATACTGTTTTCATCCAGATTTACGGGCAGGCTTGCCGTTACTTCGACGTATCGAAAACCTTTGTAGTTGAAGCGGGGCATAAGCTCGTCGTCGCCGCCGCTCAGCGTAAGGATGTCGGTTTGAAACGGCTCTTTTTCCTTATCGCCGCGGTAGTAAACGTCTATGTTCGACAAGTCAAGATGTCCGTTCGCGTAAAGGCGTTCGCCATGCTTGAGCTTTACAACCGTTCCTTTTTCCCCTTTAATTTTCAGATGAACCACGCCCGCCATATTTTGTCCAAAGTCGAAGAGATAATTTTTGTCGTCGAATTTTTTGACGAATTTTGGTACGAACAGCTGCACGTTGCGGATGGGCTGCATTTGCTGCGCGGTAATATTCTCGGAGGGTGGCTGGCGCAGGCTTGCATTTTCCCAGCCCGCGTCGTTGAAATCGGTTGTGCTCCAGCCTTTTTGTTCGAGGTTAAAGTCCACGTGCTCGCCGGTGTAGATGCTGTTAAGAATCAACTCGCCTGTTGCGGTTTTCCAAGTCGTATCAGCTGGAATTGTTTCGGTAGTTCCGTCGGTATATGTAATGCGGATATCCATGCAAAAGGTGGGGCGATTTCGCCAAGGGGCACGGTCAAAGTCCCATACGGCGAGGCTTTGATGGTTATACCAGCCGTTGCCGAGCAGCACGCCAACCGCGTTTTTGCCCTGCACGAGCTGCGGCGTAATATCGTAAGCTACGTAGAGGTTCCGGCGGTCAAAGCGCGTGTAAGATGGGTCAAGGCGGTGGTTGCCTGTTTTGTTGCCGTTCACGTAGAGCTCGTAAAGTCCGGCGGCGGCAATGTAGGCGCGGGCGGATTGAATTTTCTTGCTGGCCGAAAATTGCTTTCGGAAGTACGGGGCAGGCTGGTAATCCTTGTTTTTACCGTCGTCAATCCAGCGGCCTTTCCAATTTTTTACATTCATCATGCCCATTTCAAAAAAATTGGAGGGGAAAGAATGTTGCCTGCTTTGGTCATCCCAAATGGTTAACTTCCAGTAGTATCGGGTAAACGGTTGCAGCGGTTTTCCGGCATATTCGAGCTGCATTTTGTCGGATGGCGCTTTGCCGGTATCCCACATTTCTCCCGCTCCGTTTTCTACAGACATGGAATCTGTTCCCACTACAATGCGGTATGCGGTTTGCCTTGCACCCTGCCGCTTGTCGTCCATCTGCCACGAGAGGCGGGGCGCGGGGTTGTCTACTCCGAGCGGATTGCGGAGGTGGTCGGTTTTTCCGGCTGCAAGGCAGTGGATGAGGGGAAAGAGGAGCGCCGCTATAGGCAAAATTGTCCGTAAGCAAAAGCGTACGGTTAATAGCGTGGCGTTGTTGTCCTTGTCGGGACAAGCCGGAAGCTCCGGCTTACGAGTACGGGTAAAGTCTTTCATTTGCATTTAAATATTTTAGAATCAAGGAAAAAGGCAAAAAATTGCGATAGCCGATGTAATCAAATATTTAGCATGAAGTAGCTGGGCAAAACCCTTTGTGGGCGCAGCTTCATTCAAAATTCTCCATACTACTCCGCAGCTCAAGCGCCAAGCAGCAAAAAACAGCCGAAGAAGGCAACAAAGTAAGAGCGCGGGGCAAAGCAAGTAGCCCCCCTCCCTTTGCGCCCTCTCCATCAGTCGTTTTGGCTATAAGTTGGCGTTGTCGTCAGCGTCTACGGCGGACATTACGTCCACGTCGTCGTCGCCGTCGGCAATGTCGTCGCCGCTATCAACAACAGGGCTGATAACGCTGTCCAAAAGGTCATCATCGTCTTTTGGATGGGCATCTATTTTTACGTCAACTTTGACGAGGTAGGTAGCCTCGTCGGTTTCGAGCATTACTGCGTGGAAAAAGTCGGTTTCGCTCTTGTTGACTTTTATCACGTAGTCGTTCCAGCCGTTTGGGTACCTCTCCCGCAAGAGTTCCTGCTGCTCCGGCGAAAGATTTTTAAAGTGCACCACCACGCGCCGCTTTCCGATGCCTACCCTAATGCGCGGTAAGTTGCGCTTTTCTTGCTTTTTTTCGGGTGCAGGCGTTGCCGAGGCCTGTGGAGGCGCAATATTTTTACCTGCGGGTTTGTGCTGAATTTTTGGCGCTACGGCTGCTTTTTTTGTAGGAGTGGCGGCAGGCTTTTTGCCTGTTGGTTTTACCGCTGGTTTTGCTATCGGTTTCGCAGCTGCCTTTGTCGCAGGCTTGGTTATCTTTTTGGCTACCGGCTTGGCGGTTACTTTTGCCGCAGGCTTGGTTATCTTTTTGGCTACCGGCTTGGCGGTTGCTTTTGCCGCAGGCTTGGTTACCTTTTTGGCTACCGGCTTGGCGGTTGCTTTTGCCGCAGGTTTGATTACCTTTTTGGCTACCGGCTTGACGGTTGCTTTTGCCGCAGGTTTGTTTACCTTTTTTGCTACCGGCTTAACGGTTTTTTTTGCTGCCGGCTTAGCAGCCGCTTTTGTGGGGGCGCTCTTTTTTGCCGCAGGCTTTACGGCTTTCTTGGGAGCTGTTGGCGTTACTTTTTTTATAGCAGGCTTAGCCTTACCAGCGCTGGCAGCGGTGGCTTTTTTAGGGGTCACTTTTTTTACAATATTCTTATTCGTAGCAGGCTTTGCTGTGCTCTTTTTTGCAGGAGTAGCTTTTACCGTTTTTGCTGCCGGCTTTACCGTTTTTGCTGCCGGTTTTTTCGCCACGGGCTTTGCTATGTTCTTCTTTTTAACCGGACTTGCTGCTTTCTTTTTTGTTGCCATAAATACTTCTTTTCGTATGTAAAATAAACCTCTTGTTAGTATTGAATTATAGTGCAATAATACGCTATTTTTATATTAGCATACATGCACATTTGTATTAAATAATATAAAAAATGGAGAATTTATATTTAAATTCATTCTTCTATACATGTAAATACTTTACTATCAGGCTATCTATTGCCATCGGCGGAGGGCTGCTGCTCGTCGCTGCTGCCGAGCAAATCGGGGCGTAAGCGCGCAGTACGCTCCAGTGCTTGCTCCTCCTGCCACCTTGTAATCTCCTTAAAGTTGCCCGAAAGCAGCACCTGCGGCACTTTCCAGCCGTTAAACTCCGCGGGGCGCGTGTACACCGGCGCCGAGAGCAGGTTGTCCTGAAAAGAATCGCTCAGCGCCGACGTTTCGTTGGAGATGGCGCCCGGCAGCAGCCGCACTACGCTGTCCACCACAACGGCCGCCGCAAGCTCCCCGCCGGTGAGCACGTAGTCGCCCACCGAAAGCTCGCGCGTGACGAGGCGTTCGCGCACCCTGTGGTCTACCCCCTTGTAGTGGCCGCACAAAATGATGATATTTGTTTTGGTAGACAAATGATTTGCTATGAGCTGGTTGTACTTTTCACCATCGGGCGTCATGAAGATAATATCATCGTAGGTGCGCTCAGCCCTGAGCTTTTCTACCGCCGCAAAAATGGGCGCAACCTTCATCACCATTCCGGCGTCGCCGCCAAAGGAGTAGTCGTCCACGCTGCGGTGCTTGTCGGTGGCGTAATCGCGGAGGTTGTGCACGTGTATTTCGGCAATCCCTTTTGCCTGCGCCCGCTTGATGATGGAGTGCCCAAAGGGGCTTTCGAGCAGCTCCGGAACAACCGTAAGAATATCTATACGCATACTTTGAGTAACTAATTTGTGATTTTACAGCATCGTCGATTTTTTTATTCGACAAACGTACTCGAAGTTTGCAAGATACGCAAAGCCGGTTGATAAATTGGCAGTGAAAAAAAGTGAAAATTAGAGAAAATTCGTGCATACCAAGCAAAAATGCTATATTTGCAGGTTTATAATTCAGCCCTAACTAAAGCATAATTTAATTACGTCATGGAGTCTCAAGAAATTCATAACGAGTATTTTGAAGGAAAAGAAGCCGACATTCAGCCGCTGCAAGAGATGGTTGATTTCTCGGAGGAAGAAACGCAGCTGGCAGCATCGTCAGACGAGCTGCAAATAGACGATAACGAAAGCATTGACGATGCAGACGACGAGTTGGCGTCGCCCACTGTCGCTTACGATGGCTTGAGTCGTTCGGAGCTGCTGGACGCGCTGGCAAAGCTGCTGGATGAAAAATCGGTGCAGGAGCTCAAAGGTGAGGTGGAGGCTATTAAGGTGGCTTTCTACAAAAAGTTTACGATGGAGCAGGACCTGCTGCGCCGCGAATTTGCAGAGCAAAATGGCAGCCTCGAAGCCTTCGTTTTGCCTGATGACGCCTTGGAGACAACGCTGAAAGAGCTGTTTGCAAGGTACAAGAAAATGCGCGCTGACTTGGCTGCAAAGCTGGAGCAGGAGCGCGAAGACAACCTTGCCCAGAAGCTCATCATCATAGAGGAGCTGAAGCGCTTGCTGGAACGTCAGGACAACTTCAACACCGTGTTCAGCGATTTCAAGCAGCTACAGGCGCGCTGGCGCGCTATCGGCGCAGTGCCGCAGCCCAAGCAGAAAGAGGTTTGGGAGGTGTACAACTACAACGTAGAAAAATTCTACGATGTGGTGAAAATAAACAAGGAGCTGCGCGAACTTGACTTTAAGAAGAACTTTGAGCTGAAGCAGCTGCTGTGCGAAAAAACGGAGGAGCTGCTGCTCAAGGACGACGTTGTGAAAGCTTTCCGCGAGCTGCAAAAATTCCACGAGCAGTGGCGCGATATTGGCCCTGTGGCTGCCGAATTTAGGGATTCCCTGTGGGAGCGGTTTAAAAACGCAACTACGCAGATAAACAAAAAGCACACCGACTACTTTGAGCAGCAAAAAGTAGAGCAGCAAAATAATTGGCGGCTAAAGCAGGCGCTGTGCGAAAAGGCAGAGGAGCTGCTAATCACTACGCCCCTGCAAGTAAAGGAGTGGAATGAAAAAATGCAGCTGCTGCTTGACCTGCAAAAAATGTGGAAAACCATTGGGGCTGCTCCGCGCAAGGAAAGCAACAAAATTTTTCACCGCTTTAGGGTAGCGTGCAACGCGTTTTTTGACGCCCGCCGCACTTTCTTTTCCGAGCAAAAAGCCGAATTGCAGCACAACCTTCAGCAAAAGTTGGACTTGTGCGCTCAGGCAGAGCTCCTCTCCGAAAGCGACGATTGGAAAAAAACAACCGAAGAGCTGGTGAAGCTGCAAGCGCAGTGGAAAACAATTGGCCCTGTTCCGCATAAGCACTCGGATGCGGTGTGGAAGCGCTTTCGCGCGGCGTGCAACAAATTTTTTGACCACAAAAAAGAGCACTTCGCAACCCAAGATGCCCGCTACGACGAAAATTTGAAGAAAAAAGAGGAGCTGATTGTAGAAATACAAAGTTTTGCCGCTACCGATAATCCTTCTGATAACCTCTCGGCAATTAAGGAATTTCAGCATCGCTGGATGGAGATAGGCTACGTCCCCTTAAAGCACAAGGAGCGCCTGCAAAAGGGCTACCGCGAGGCCATTGACGCTCTGTTTGAAGCCCTGCACGTTAGCGATACCGACCGCCAGCTCATCAGCTTCAAAACGCGCATAGCCTCGTCGTCTAAGAGCGACAGGGGGCAGATTTCGCACGAGCGCGATAAGTTGCTGCAAAACCTTAGGCGCTTGGAAGGCGACATCCAGCTGTGGGAAAATAATATCGGCTTCTTTGCGCACTCCAAAAATGCCGAAAAGCTGGTGCAGGATGTAAAAAGCAACATCGAAAAAGCGCGGCGCGAGGCGTCGGTGATAGTGCAAAAATTGAAGCTACTGGACAGTAATACATAAAAAAGAAACAACTTACACTACAACAAATGGATAGAAACACGCTTTACGGTTTTCTTGCTATTGGAGCTATTCTCATAGGCTTTAGCTACTACACTTCGAAGCAGTCTGAGAACTATGCGCTCGAGAAACACCGTCTTGATTCAATTGCAGCGGTAAAAATTGCCGCCGAAACAGCAGCAACGACAATAGCTACGGCGGCGACAGCAGCAGCAACAACAACAACAGCAGCATCCGGCGAAGCAGCAGCCAAGGCGCCAAGTATTTTGCCTGTAAGCGAATCGTTAGCGCAAGCAGCAAAGGGTGAGCAGCAATTTTACACTATCGAAAATGACCTGATTGCCGTAACGCTGACCAACCAAGGGGGCCGCGTGTACTCGGTAGAGCTCAAGAATTATCACGCCTACAACAGCAAGCCGTTAGTGCTTTTTGATGGCAATAAAAATGACTTTGCGCTTACCTTTTACACCAACGACAGCCGCAACTTTACAACGTCCGACTTTTACTTTAGCCCGCAAACCGCCATATCTTCGTACCGGCTGGCGGCAGACGATACGGCCTACACCTTTGCGCTGCGGCTACAGGTGGGCGAAGGGCAGCTGGTAGACTACGAGTACACGCTGCGTAACGGCTCGTACATGGTTGATTTCAACCTGAAGATGGTAGGGCTGCGCAACGTTACCAACGCCGATTTGCTGTGGTCGTACAACGCTTTTCAGCAAGAAAAAGCCTTTGACAACGAAAATAACTACAGCACGGTGGCGTACAGCTACCCCGGCGAAGATGATATCGAAGAGCTGGGGCAAGGCTCCGGAAACAAGGAGGAAAATGTAAAAACACGCCTGCAATGGATAGCGTTCAAGCAACAGTTTTTTTCCTCTATTTTGCTTGCCAAAGGCGACAACTTTTACGGCGCTTACATGGGCTACATCACCTACAAGCCCAACAACCGCGAGAATTTTCTCAAGCAGTACGTGGCCAACATTCAGCTGCCGGTAGCGGGGGTGCACGACCAGAACGTGCCAATGGCGTTTTACTTTGGGCCTAACCATTACAGCACGCTCAAGTCATCATTCGACGAGGGCAACTTCCACAAGCTGGTGCCGCTGGGCGGCTGGGTGATCGGATGGATAAACAGGCTGGTGGTTATCCCTATTTTTGACCTGCTGGGAAAGTATATCAGCAGCTACGGCCTCATTATTCTTATCCTTACGGTACTCATAAAGGTAGTGCTGTTTCCGTTGACGTTCAAATCCTACCTTTCGTCGGCCAAAATGCGCCTGCTAAAGCCCGATGTGGACAGAATTGCACATAAGTACCCCAAGAAGGAAGACGCCATGAAAAAGCAGCAGGAAACGATGGCGCTGTACAAAAAGGCCGGAGCAAGCCCTATGGGTGGCTGCCTGCCTATCCTTGTTCAGTTTCCGATTTTGATTGCCATGTTCCGGTTTTTTCCGGCCTCCATTGAGCTGCGGCAGCAGCCTTTCCTCTGGGCGGACGACCTGTCGGGGTTTGACTCTATCCTCAACCTCCCCTTCACCATTCCGTTCTACGGCGACCACATCAGTTTGTTTACGCTGCTTATGGCCGCGGCGCTGTTCGTATCGTCGCGCATGAGCATGTCGCAAACGCCCGATACGGGAATGCCCGGCATGAAGTTTATGACGCTCTACCTGATGCCTGCCATGATGCTTTTCTGGTTTAACAGCTACGCAGCAGGGCTAAGCTACTACTACTTTCTGTCGAATTTGATTACCATTGGTCAAAACTTCGCCACGCGCCGCATGGTCAACGAGGTAAAGCTGCATGCACGGATGAAGGAGAACAGCAAGAAGCCGGTAAAAAAATCGCGCTTTCAGGCCAAGCTGGAAGATATGGCGCGCATGCAGCAACAGCAGCAACGAGGTAGGAGATAGCACGCAATGCACCCACGGCGCAATAAGAGAGTAGCGGCTGCCGGCGTAACGCTGGCCACGTTAACGTTGATATTGCTGGTTGCCGATGTGCTGCTTGGGTCGGAGCCGGTGCCGCTGGCTACGGCGTGGCGCGCGCTGCTTGGTACAGAGCAGTCGCACTTGTCGCAAATCATACTCGGCTACCGCTTTCCCAAAGCAATGGTGGCCTTGCTCGTCGGCGTATCCCTGTCGGTGAGCGGTCTGCAAATGCAAACGGTGTTTCGTAACCCTCTTGCCGACCCCTACATTTTGGGCGTGAGCTCGGGGGCAGGCCTGGGGGTGGCGCTATTTGTCATGGGATACTCCGTTTGGGGAACTACGGCGGTGGGCGCGCTGCTTGCAAGCATGGGCTACGCTGTGTCGGCGTGCGTTGGCGCAGCGTTCATTATGAGCATTATGCTTACCATCTCCATGCGCGTGCGCGACATCATGGCGGTGCTCATCCTGGGGGTGATGATTGGCAGCGCAACGTCGGCTATCATTAGCGCGCTGCAATTCTTTAGCCGCGAGACGGCGCTCAAATCTTACGTGCTGTGGACAATGGGCGGCTTGGGCAACGTAACCTCCGCGCAGCTTTACGTGCTGATTGCCGTTACCCTCGCGGGCAGCGTGCTTGCCCTGCTATCTATCAAAACGCTCAACGCGCTGATGCAGGGCGAGAGCTACGCCCGCAGCATTGGCTACAACGTCGGCAAAAATCGCCTTGCCATCATGCTGACGGCAACCCTGCTTACCGGCACGGCAACCGCCTTTTGCGGCCCCATCGGGTTTATCGGCGTGGCAGTTCCGCACGTGGCGCGCATGCTCATCCGCGAAGCCGACCACCGCTACCTCCTGCCCATCACTATGCTGCTGGGGGCGGTAGCGATGCTGCTGTGCGATGTAATATCGTCCCTGCCCGGATACGAAACATCGCTACCCATCAACACGGTAACATCGCTGCTGGGCATACCAATTGTTATTCTGGTCATTGTACGTAATCAAAAAATAGTGTAGGCATGGCTGCTCAAGCAAAACCGGCAATAGAAGTGCGCGGCCTGCGCATAGGCTACACCGCCAAGGGGGTGCAGCGTGAGATTTTTCCTGCTTTTTCGGCAACGGCAGGCGAGGCCGAGCTGGTTGCGCTGCTGGGGCGCAACGGACGCGGAAAAAGCACGCTAATGCGCACCATCATCGGCATACAGCCATCGCTCGACGGCAGCGTGCACATCCTCGAAAAGGATATGCGCAGCTACCCGCTACGCACGCTGGCAACGCTGGTGAGCTACGTCTCGACGGATAACGTAAAGGTGGGAAACCTCAAGGTTTTTGACCTCGTGTCGCTTGGGCGATACCCCTACACGGGCTGGTTTGGAACGCTTTCGTCCAAGGACAAAGAGGTGGTGATGCACTCGCTGGCAATGGTCGGCATGGAGGCCTATGCATGGCAAAACACCAGCTGCCTGAGCGACGGCGAGCGTCAGCGGGTGATGATAGCGCGGGCGTTGGCGCAGGATACGCCCATTATTGTGCTTGACGAGCCAACCGCATTTCTTGATTTGCCTAACCGCTACGAAATTGTTTTGCTGCTAAAGCAGCTGGCGCAGGAGCAGCGCCGCGCCATACTCTTCTCTACGCACGACCTGAGCATTGCGCTCAAAATTGCCGACAGGCTCTGGGTTATGTGCGACGGCGAATTTCACCAAGGCGCACCGCAAGAGCTAATGCTCAACAGCGTATTCGATAAGCTGCTGCAAAATACCCGCCTCTCCGTTGACCACGAAACGGGAGAAGTGAGGGTGAGGTTTGAATGACTTTGCTGCAATGGTTATAATACGGCATAATCTCCAGCAGCGACCTCCCCAAGCTGTAGCAAAAAACACCAACAAATGGGGATTGCGCAGCGCTTGTATCCGGTGTTCATAAGAGAGGCATTGCGGTTGTTGCTCCGGCTGCTGACTGTGGGGGCTATGGAACAGCAATGGTTTTTTGATATTCGCTTCTTGCTTTTTGCAAATATTCCAACAGCTGTTTTGTGGACATACCGGAAATCTCATTGTTAACTTCACGTCGTATATCCCGCATCATTTGTACGCAATCAAATTTCTTCTTTGTTTTCATAGCTGATTAAATCTTTTGGTGAACGTATTTCTAAAACGGTATATCCATTTTTGATGTTTATAGCATTATATCCTCTTATCCTTCGCATGTTTACAATATGCTTAAAATTCCAGCTGACTAATATATCTATTTTATGAATGGTAGCGGTAGCGATGTGAATACAATCTTCTAAGCTTGTTTGCCCAACAACTTTTTTTTTCAAATATTCATTGGCTAACGCTATACATTCCTGTGAAGCAACGACTTCTTTAAAATCAATTGACAAGTCATGTAGTAGCATTTTTACATTTTGTGGCGCTCTTACCAATTCTTTTAGCGTCAAATCCGATATAGCCACACCATATTCGTTGTCTTTTATGGTTTGAAAAAGCCGTTGTGTGTCCTGTAAAAATTCATCGTCATAATACCCGCCGATGACGGATGTATCCAAGTATAGTATTAGCTTCCTACCTTTCATTCCCCTTGTTTTTCTACAAATATACGCAAAATATTTCATTACCCTTCCCTCCATTTTTTGTCCGGCAAGATTTCTTCAAAGGCATAAGGGAGAGGATTTTTGAAACAATCTCCTGCCATCTATTTTCGCGTTACGCTCCGGTAGCTTGCTATGCTTTCTGACGACAAAACATCGGATGCATGCCCATGTGTGTTGGCATGGGTGTGCATCCGATGTTCTTTTTTTGGGGGGAGGGTACTACAGCTTATCTTTAAGCGCCACGTTGAGCTTTATGAGCAGCGACTGGTAGTGGGCTTTATCGGCGCCGGAGAGCGCGCCAACTTTGCTCCTCAGCAGGTCGCGCGATTTGATGGCCAGCATGGTGAGGTAAGTGTTTGAGTCGTCTATCTGCTTAACGCTAACCTTGCTTTGAAATCCATGACCGGTTTTTCCAAATTCGTTACTTTCTGCCTGCTCCATGAGCGCTGCAACAGAGCCCAGCCCGTGCTCTTCCTCATACTTGTGGAAGATGTCGATATACTGCTCTACCAAGCCCGTCTCGTCCAGACCATACAGTACGATATCATCTACCATAGCGTAACCGGGCAGCGACTGCAAGGATGTCGCCTTCTTTTCAATAAGGGGCGATATAAATTCTTCCACCATAGCGATTTGTAGCGCCTTGTCGGCAGGGGTGAGCTTGCCGCCGCCCGTAAGGTTTTTCCACGTGGCGTTGTAAAGGTCGTTGGTGTACTCCTCTACGGTGTAAGGATCGCTGGTATATTGGGCTGCAAGTATCAGGTTTTCAATCTGTGTTCTCAGCCCCTTTATTACCACATCGCGAATTTTATACGACATGGCAACCCCCAGCGGAAGATTTTTTACAAACTTTGGATTATCTATCCACTCCAGCGAGCGGTACTCGTTGAGCACCCAGTCGAGCGAAGCCTTTTGGCGAGCTTTTGGCGTTACCGCGTACTGCACGTCGTTGGTGCCGCGCTTTACCTCGGTGAGCTTTATTCCGCCAATGTTCATCGATACGTTTCGCAGGTAGCGCGCATACTGGTTTGCTATCTGCGAGTAGAGCAGGCTGGTGTGCGTATAGTCGTTGTCGTCGGCTTCGGGAATCCACTTTTCGAGGTTGTCGAGTATGTACTTTAGATTTTTTATTCCGTAGCCACCTGCTTTGATGTTATCGTTACCAAGGTCTTCGCTCATCGCTGTGGGGTCATAGTTGGCGCTTACCTGCTGGCGGCCATAGCGGTAAATAGGGTCTCCGGCGGACTTGTCCACCCACGATTCGAGCACGGTAGCCTCTTCCCACTCGTCCTTTTTATCGGAGAAATAGGAGTAGCCCCACTTCACAAGGAAGTAATCGTAAATGCCCAGATCGGGAGGCGTTAGCTTCAACCCTTTGTCGCCGGGCTGGGCTACGTAGTTGAATCGGGCATAATCCATAATGCAAGGCGTGGTGCCATACTTTTGGGTAAACGTTGCGCTGCGCAGCGAATCTACAGGCCAAGCGTTGCTCGAAGCCATGTTGTGCATAAATCCGAGCGTGTGCCCTATTTCGTGCGAGATGACGTAAATGAGCGACTCCTTCATGATCTCGTCGGGCATTTTTACGCTACGCACGCGCTCATCTACCTGCGCCGTCTGCACAAAGCGCCACGCGTTGAGGAGCTGCGAAACGTTGCTGTAAACGATTACCGAAGCGGTAATAATTTCGCCGGTGGTTGGGTCAACCCACGATGGGCCGTAGGCGTTTGCCGAATTTGATGGCATGTAGCGAACGCAGGAGTACTTGAGGTTGTCGGGGTCGAACGTCGAATCTTGCTCTACCGTTGGGAAAGGCTTTGCTACAATAACATTCTTGAATCCAATTTTTTCAAAGGCGGCGTTCCATGCTTCTACGCCTTCCTTAATTGTAGGCTTCCAGAGCTCAGGGAAAGCGTTGTCGATATACCACACGATTTGCTTCACCGGCTCCACCAGCTCGCCGCGCTCGTAGGCCTCTACATCTTTGGGCGTAACGTTCCAGCGGTGCGCTATGGAGTAGGTATATGCATGGTCTTTCTCCAACGAGTAGCGCGTTTTGCTATGGTTGAAGACGCCTACGCGAGAATCGCTTATGCGCTGGCGCATTTTCTGCTCGGGCAGCAGCAAAAAGCTGCGCGTAACTTTCATGGTGTAGGGCGCGTCGTCTATGATTTTGAGCATCCCAAGCAGGCTTGCCGACAGGCCGTAGGTCATAGTTGACTTTATGCTGATGTTATCCTCAAAAGCTTTGATTTCGCCAAGCGAGCTCTCGTCTTTTTTGAAAGCAGCGTTTATTTTAAGAAGTCCGCCTATTTGGTCGCCGGGGGTTACTTCGAATATCTTCGCGTTGCCCACAAAAAGGGTGGTAACATCTATCACCACCGCTGCGCTATCTTTACTCACCGCTTTAACGGGAAAACCAAAGAGGCGAGGGCTGCCAACAACTTTGTCCACGCCGGACTTTAGCTCCTCAACGGCGTCGGCTGCCGTGTTGATGGAGAGAAGGTAAATAGACGAGTCTTCCTGCACAAACTTTACATGGCTTACGCCTTTTGGCTTGTAGCCGACATCGGCGCCGAAAGAGCTCGTTATCTCCGTGACGGTGGAAGCCATAAGCAGCTCTCGCTCAAGCGTTTTATACGGAATTTCAAAGTAGAGCTTACCCTGAACTTTGTGAAGCGTAATAAAATCGCTCTTGGCGGTGACTACTTTTTTGCCGCTAAAAAGCTTTTCGTAGGGAGTTTGTTTTTTTTCGGACAGCTTTGCTTTGGCAGCCTCCACTTTTTTCTTTTTTCCAAAAAAGGGCAAGCCGTTAGCGTCCGGCGCCATAAGCATCATTGCTGCTGCGGCGAACATAAGTACAATACATTTCTTCATTGTTTTTTTTGTTTTTATTTGTTGAATTAAAAATCACCCCCTTTCAACCACATCGTAAAATATGTACAACCACCAAGGGGGAAAAGCGGTTAATGATAAGCTCACTGCCGACATTTGCATTGATACGTAGCTCGCTGCAAATAATTACTCTACCGCTATGCCAAAGTTATCCCGTATGTAGCTTTTTACCATTCCATCCTTTACCCTCATGGCTTCGGCGCCTGCCGGCCCTGCGTATGGGAAGCGAGGGTCACCTACTCCGTCGTAGGTGTAAACGCTTGTATCCGCCTCAATTTCTGCGTAAAACGTCTCTCTTTCCGTTGGCGTTTTGGAAAGGATGAAAGCGGCAAAGTCGGCAAAATCCTGCTCTACCGTGCCTTTGTGAAATTCGTACATGGCAATATCCATCCCCAAAATCACCCTGCGCTCATAGCCTGTTCTGCCAATTCGCCCGATTTTCAGGATTCCCCGCCCCAGCCACGGCGTTGCATCCGGCACATCGCCACCGATTCCTCCCCATGAGGTGAAGCCGCTGCCACCATCCCAGTATGGATAGTTTGTATTAGGCAAAGATGAAGTAGCAGAATAAATGACAGCGCCTACGCTGGTAGCTGCCTTCTCGCTAGCCTTTTGGAACTCGGCAGGGATAGGCGGTAGCTTATTGTTGGCGCAAAGGTACTCTATGAATAAAGAGAGCAACTCCTCCTGCAAGTTTTCCGCCTCGGGGTCAAATCGTGTGCCTACGTTTCCAAGTACCAAGTACTTGCTCGTTATGTTGCCGGTTATGGTGTAGTCTTTCTCCCATATCTCGTTGTTAATCTCGTCTTCATGAGAATAGGTGACTTTCAGCGAGTCAACCAGCAAAACGGCGCTGGGCATATACTGCTTAACAAAACCTGCGGGGAAAAAGCTGAAAACATTCTCCTCAATGTAGTGCATAACGTCCAGCACGCTGCTCTTGCTGGTAACCGGCGTGTACGCCAAAACTCTACCTGTGCCAACGGGGGAGTAGTCCGATGCTTTAAAGTTATACGCAACCATAATGCCGTAATCATTCTCGAAGCGCGCCAAGCTGTCGAGCAGCTCGGCATCACCTATCGTCGACGGCCCGGTAAACATGGTAGAAGTATCGAACTTTTCTTCTTCGCAGGCTGCAAGGCAAGCCGTTACCAAAAGCAGGATAAGCGTATATTTTAATTTTACCATAGTATTACAGCTGAAATTATTTTTTTAGCATATCTATCTTCAATGACCAAAGCATTTACGATGGTATGCGCAGTAAAGCAAATTTAGCTGGGCGCTGAATGCTGAAAAAATTGCACCGGCTTGCGTAACCAAGCTCCTGCAATTTTTTCAGCATTCAACGCTCAACTTTTCTTGCTTGCTACGCTATTCAGCGTAAATCTTGGTAGTGACTTCTACCGTCCATGCAGGATCGGGGTTGCCCTGCGCATCGAATTTGTCCTTGGGGCACACCTTGAAGGTAATTGGCGTTTCTGCTGGAGCAGCGGCAGCGGTAGCCGTCAGCTTTATCCATTGCGCCGCAACGTAGGTAGTACCGCCATCAACAGAGAGCGCGGCAGTTTTTTGCGCGGCGGTGCCTGTCACCAGCTCCAGCGTTGGGTTACCTTCATAGGTGTTCCAGCTGTCGGCTATCGTCAGCAGCGGAACGCCGTTGTTTTCGTTAGCAACGTAAACCCTGTCTGGCCCCTCGCTTACCTTCAGGTTGGCAAAAAATATGGAGCTTATGGCGGTTGCATTTCCTACTTTAAAACGGCGGCTATTAGCTGTTGCCATTTGAGAATTGTCGTTGGCGAGAGGAGATATGCCGGTAACCTCAACGGTTTTTACGGTAAGTTGCAGCGTTCTAAAATCGTTCTCTGAAGTTCCGTCAGGGAAGATGTAAAAATCGCCGGTTTCGCCCACCTGAGGATTGTTGTCAGGAAGATTAATACGGTACTGGTTTCTAACAACTCCCTGCGATGCTGTGAAATGTGCGCTTATTGGATGCCCGGTATTGTTACCCCCTGCACCGGCAGTGACAGGCTCTCCCACAACAGCAGGAATAGATGTCCCGTTGGCGTTTGCAGCTTTTGTAGCAACGTAATGCGTATACATTATTTCATTCGTTTCCTCATTAATTCCTATTTTAGAGGCAAGCGAGTTTATTATTTCTCCATCGGAGAAATAACCTGTAAAGTCTGTCACGTTAAAGATGAAGCCATCTGCGTAAGGTGTAGGTACCGTGAAAGTACTTGTGCCGGGTATTAGCCTTGAATTAATATTTCCCAGCACAGGTGTTGGCGTCGGTATTATCCCTATCAGCTCTTTAGCGCTGCTGTCCTGCACCACAGGAATATCTTTCTGGGCAATGAATGTATTGCCAGCTTTCAGGGTAGCGCGCACCACAGCAGGGCTAACTTCGCGCTTTCTTCCGGTAATGCTTGTCAAATCAAAAGCGGCGGGTAGGCCGTCGGCGGCTATCAGGGAGTGGCCATCGGCATCAACTACATATATATCGGGCAGATTTACCCACTCGCCGGTTGCGTTACCGCCGGTTTCGCTCTTTTGAGGTTGAGCAAAAATCTCGTATGAGAACGTTGTTTCCCGCTCGTCGCCCGGCGCTAAAACTGCCGAGAACAGAGGGGCGAGGTCTACCGTGTCGCCCTTGTACCAAAGGTGAATAGTGTCCTGCAGGGCAACAATGTCGCCGTAGGCTGTGAACGATGGCGTTCCGCTTACCTGTAGCGCAATGCTTGTCGTTGTGGTTTCGTCGGAGAATTCGGCGTTTTTTGTCCCCAAAAAAGTTATCAAAAACTGTCCACCTTTTCCTTCGCTGTTTTGCCCTACCACCACTCTGCTAACGGTGGCGCTAAGGTTATACAGCCCCTTGCTGACAGCTGCGCTAACCTTGCCTTCGGCGTCGGTGTAAAGCGTGCTTTCGCCAACAGTGATTTTTACGCTATCAAGCGGTACGTCGGCAAGCGAAATGCCGTCGTATGCTTCGGGTAGCGTAACGGTAATGGTAACATCTACAGGCTGGGCGAGTACATCATCCAGCTTGTCGTCGTCGCAGGCAACAATGCCCACGCTCAGGAGGGCAGCTGCCAATGTCCATGTGAGAAAATTCTTTTTCATGTTTTGCATTGTTTGGTTTAATTGATTAATAATTGAGATAATTGAAAATTGAAAATTGAAAATCCTTAATTCCTAATTCCTAA
>JAIRXY010000040.1 GCA_031268055.1 Prevotellaceae bacterium
AACCCGAAAAAAAAATGAAGCATCGCTTATTTTTAGCCGCCGGCCTGCTGTGCTTGCTGCTTCCCGCTGCTCGAGGATACGCGCAGTCCAACCCGCAGTGGCTGATATTTTTACCGCCACAGGCGGAGACCTACTACTACCGCGTGGCGCAGGCAACCGCGCTGACGGAGGAAGCTGCGCTGAAAAAGGCGTTTGCAGCGGCAATCTTCGAAAGCGCATTTGCCATTGGCATCGCCGTAGATTTGAGCAAGCTCGAAAAAATGTCGGAGGACAGCGCCAGCATTGCGCTCTCGAAGTTTGTAAATATACCCGTCAACGTGGTTTGCCGGCACGTGGAGGCGCTCACAACAAGCAGAGGATACCGGGCGCACGTGCTCTGTCAGGTGGCAAGCAACGTAAGGGTAAAGCCAGCGTACAAAACGTTTAACTGTTTCTTAAGCAGAGAAGAATAAAAAAAATGAAAATGAAAAAAGTAAAAGCAACATTCTTACTTGCCGTGGCAATGGCGGCGAGCTGCGCCGTTGCTGCGCAGCTGCGGGGCGATATGCGCCCCGCATGGACAAAAACAGCCCCCAACCCGCCCGCGGGGGCAAACTACTTTCTGAGCTGGGGCGTGGGCGAAGGGCGCAGCGAGCAGCAGGCCACCAACGAGGCCTGGGCCGACGCCCTCCGAAAATCGCTGCACGAGCTGGGCGTGGTGGGCATCACCAACCAAGATATTGACGCGGTTGCCCAGAAGGGTATTGACGCGGTAGCTTCGTTCAACAAGATGAAGCGGCGCGTGCTGTGCACCACCGAAGCAATTCCGGCGCTGGACGGAGCAAGCGTAAAAGTCTACATCCTCATTCAGGTGCAGCGCAGCGTGCACGGAAAAGATGACCTCTACAGCGCAGACAACATGCGCCTTTGCAGCGACCCGCAGTTTGACAAAAAGCTGGCGCAGTACAAAGAGGGGCGCTACGACTTTTCGCCCCGCGTTTTTGTGCCCGGCATGGCGCAGCTTTACAAGGGCAGCGCCGGCAAGGGCGTGGCGTTTATCGCAGGCGAGGTGGCCTGCATAGGCGGACTTGTGGTTGCCGAAAGCATGAGGGCTTCCTACACCTCGAAAATCAACGCCACGCACGACCCGAACAGCAGGATAGCTTACAGCAACAGCGCCGCCAGCTGTAGAAACGTACGCAGGGTGTTCACCGCAGGCGCGGTGGCGCTCTACGCGTGGAGCCTGATTGACGGCTGGGTGGCCAAGGGCAAAACGCCGGCTTGGGTTGGCGACAGCCGCCTGAGCATATCGCCATGCTTTACCCCCGAGGCGGGAGGCGTGGCATTTGCGCTGAATTTTTAATCACCATAAAGCTATAAAAAATGAAAACAACAATTTTCACGCTAACCGCTGCCCTGTGCATGGCGATCTACAGCGGGTGCACCGACGACACCCTCAACATATACGCCACGCTCCACGGCGTAGTAACCGACAGCGAAACTGCCGAGCCTGTGAGCGGCGCAAGCATAATGCTGTCGCCCGGCGGAAAAACCAAAACCTCCGGCGCCGACGGCCGCTACGAGTTTGCCGACTTGGACGCGGCGCAGTACACCATCACCGTGCAGAAATCGGGCTACCAGACCAACCGCAAAACCGTTACGGCGGTGAGCGGCGAAAGCACGGAGGCGAATATTCCGCTGACGAAAAACGAATAAAAATTCTAACCCTGAAAAGCAGGCCAAATGCCACGCGCAAATATTTTTTTACGCTTTATATGGTAAGTACCTATGATAAAAGAATATAAAAATGCGGTAGATGCTGCAAGCACATTTATAACCATTGCTTGCACGGCTATCAGCATTTACCTGTTTGCGGTTGCAAAAAATGTCGATGACGAGCTGAAGATGTCAACTCAAAAGATTGAGTATCTGTCCAATAGAATGGATTCTGCCATTGCGAGGATAGAGCCTGTGGTGAATGAAACGCATAAACTGACCAACGACCTTGCGAAAAAAACAGCGCAGAGAGCGCCATCAAGCCTCAAGGGTAGCAGCGGAGCGGCGGCTTCGCAGCTCAAAAAATACTGGGAGAAAGGGGCTGAGCTAATGGACAACGGGCGCTACGAAAAAGCCATAGCGCAGTACAAGGAAATAGCAAAGCTGTCGGCAGGCAGCCGGAGCGAGGCGTACTTCAACATCGCCATTGCCTACTCCAAGCTCTTGCACGGCGATTGCTCGGAGAGAAAGCAGGAGCTGTACGGAAACGCCATGCTGAGCTACCTGAAAAAAGCGGCGCACGGAGGGAGCAAGGAGGCGCAGCGCCTGCTGCAAAAATATGGAGAGAGCTGGTAGCGCAGGGCATCCTCTCGCGATGGCGGGCTGCGCAGCAATCGCAGAAAGCCTTGCCTGCTGGCGAATGAAAAAGAAGAGTTGAGTAATTTTTTTAAACTAATAAACAACCACTACAATGAAAAAAATTTTTTACACGCTAACCGCCGCCGCCCTGCTGTGCGGCTGCGTAAATGAAGAAAAAGAGGGAGAAGGGAAAGAAGCCCCCGGAGGCATTTACGGCGTAATTACCGACAAGGCCAACGGCGAGCCGATACGCGCTGCCAGCGTGCAGCTCAACCCCTTGGGCGTAAAAACCGTTACCGGCAGCGAGGGGCAGTATGAGTTTACCGAGCTCAAGGCGGGCGACTATACCCTGCAAGTAGCAAAAACAGGCTATGCGGAGCTGCTGAATTACAAAATTACCGTTACCGCAGGCAAAACTACCAAAGGCGACGTGCCGCTCGAAAAGCTGCCCGCCTCGCTGCGGGTGGTGAACGACGGCAAGCTGGACATTAACATGCTGGATTTTGGCAGCGCAACCTCCGACGTTACGCGCTCGTTCAGCATTTTTAACGATGGCCCCGAAGCGCTTGAGTGGCAAATTACCGAAACTGCCGAGTGGATTACCGGCGTAAGCAAAATCGACGGCACGCTAAAGTCCGGCGCTACGCAGGCCATTATCGTTACCATTGACAGGGACAAGCTGGCCGGCGGCGAAAATACTACCACCATTCACGTTACCTCCGACAACGGAAGCAAGGAGCTGACGGTGACGGCAATAGGCGAAAACAGGACGCTGCCTGTGCTCAACACGCTGGAGGCAACCAGCATTACGGCAACAACCGCCACCCTCAACGGCGAAGTCACGGCGGCGGGATTGCCTGCCTACACCGAGCGCGGCTTTGTGTACGCCACTGCCTCCATGCCGACGGTTGAAAATACTATTGCCAAAAAAACGGTTGCGGTTAACTCCGACACAACTTTTTCTGTAGGCGTAACGGAGCTCGAAGTAGGCAATACCTACTACGTGCGGGCGTACGCGGTTAACCGCGTTGGCACGGCGTACAGCAGCAACGAGCATACTTTCCAGACCGTTGCAGGAATGCCGCAGGTTTCTACGCAAAGCGTAAGCAGCAAAAATATTGTGGCAGGTACTTGCACTTTTAACGGTACCGTTGTGGCTGTTGGCGACCCCGCCTACACCGAGCGAGGCTTTGTGTACGGCGCAACCCACAACCCCGCCGTTGGAAGCGGCACAAAGATACCTGCTGCAGGCTCCGGAACAGGCGCGTTCAGCTACAACGCCGCAAGCATTGCCGAAGGCAGCGTGTACTACGTGCGCGCATACGCCACCAGCGTTAGCGGAACGGCATACGGCGCTGAGGTGGAGCTGAACTTTGTGGCTGCTATGCCGGCCACGGCAACAGCCGCCGCTACCAATAAAAACATTGCAAACGGCACAGCTACCTTCAACGGAAGTATTACCTCGCTGGGCGATTTAACCTGCACAGAGCGTGGCTTTGTCTACGCCACCGTGAGCAACCCAACCATCGACGACAATAAAAGAGCCGTTTCGGGCATGGGAGTGGGGTTGTTTAGCGTCAACGTTACGGGGTTGCAGGTAGGAAATATTTACCACATCCGGACTTTTGTAACCAACAGCAAGGGAACTGTTTACGGCGACAACGTTGTGCTTGATTTTAGCGCTGCAATGCCGCAGGTGGCAACGCAGGCGGTAGCCAATATAAGCGCCGGCAACGGAACAGCTACCTTCAACGGAGCAATTATCGGCGTTGGCGACCCTGCCTATACCGAGCGCGGCTTTGTGTACGGAGCTACGCACAACCCAACCATTGACGACAACAAAAAGGTGGCTTCGGGCAGCGGGGCTGGAACGTTCAGCTACAACTGCTCCGGCATAGCGCAGGACGTAACCTACTACCTGCGAGCCTACGCCACAAGCTCGCAGGGAACCGTTTACGGCGACGAGGTGAGCTTTGTGCTGGCCACAGCGCTCCCGCAGGTAGGTACGCAGGACGTTACAGGCAAAAGCATAGGCGCAGGAACAGCCACATTTAACGGCACAATAGCAGATGCAGGTACACCCGCCTACACCGAAAGAGGATTTGTGTATGCAGCAACCCACAACCCAACCACGAACGATGTAAAGGTCATCTCTTCGGGTAGCGGCACGGGAACTTTCAGCGCAAATGCTTCGAGCATAGCCGAGGGTAGCGTTTACTACGTCAGGGCTTACGCAACAAACATCAGCGGAACGGCATACGGCGACGAGGTGAGCTTTGATTT
>JAIRXY010000210.1 GCA_031268055.1 Prevotellaceae bacterium
CGACAATCCACGCTATTGTTTTATAACCACAGGATATTGATAATGAATGTTTTATTGCAAAAGGAGGGACAACCGAATGGAATACTCTTTTATGGATACTTTAGAGTATAGAAAAAAACAGGTACATTATCAATGGTTGTGGAAATTAAAAAATAATCTTATGAAAATAATCAAAATACAGTTAATTGTATTTCTGTGCTTTGCAAATACAGCTCTTTTTGCGCAGGACGTAGAGCGTTTTATCGGGACTTTCCGCATTACCGGAGAGTGCGTGGATTTGAACCATGAAAGCAACATTTTCGACGAAGAACGCGATATCATACTGTCGGCAGGCAATGAATCCGGTTTGCTTTTGAATATATCGTCGTTTTCAAGTAATTATCTACAGGTTTTTATACATAACGACAGCATATTTATTCCATTGCAATCATTTGAGAATTTCGACGGTACGCAAGCGTCGTTTTCAGGCGAAGGGAAAGTGATAAACGATTCCATTTTTTTGCATTACAGGGCAGGCGGAAGTTTTGGTGCATTCGAATGTAATGGTAAGGGGAAAAAAATGGCGACAGATATTACCCAAGCTGAATTTGCGCCAACAGGCGCCGAATGGTATTATACTTATACTTCCGGCTGTTGCCCGGAAAAGCATTTTAATCATATCGTTTCCGAAAAAGACACGATTGTTGAAGAGAGCAGCTGTCGTGCTCTAAGGCAATACTATGACAACTCAAATGCAGCAGGCGCAACGTATATCATTAAACAGGAGCAGGGCAAAATCTACTATTATTATCAAGGTCAATTTAATTTATTATTTGATTTTGATGCGAAAGTAAATGATACTATTGAATTTACATTTATATACAAAAAGTATGATGATTTCCCCTTACCTTCTTATAAAGACACAATACTATCGGCAAGATTTGAAATCGAAAGTATTGCACCAAATGCTCAAAATCTTAAAACGTTTAGGACAAAAGTATTAGATGAAGACGCACATAAGCTATATGGTAGCTATCTCGACTACATATCGCATTACACATATACCGAAAAAATCGGACTACACGGCGAATTTATGCCGGTATTTGATAACGCAGCACATCCGGACGAGGAAGTTTTCAGGTGGTTAAGATGCTATTCCGATGCTGGTTTTTCTTTTATATCTAATGAATGGACAACAATATCTTTACCTTGCGATTATTCTACTGCTACAGGTATTGACATACCCCAAAATGATTCTATTGCTACAGGTATTGACATCCTCCAAGATGAAAATATTAAAATTTATCCCAATCCTTTTAACGATAATGTTTTTGTATTTACAAGCAATGGAGGGTATGTAGAAATAATAGATGCTTCGGGTAAAGCTGTTTACTATTCGGAATTATCGAACGGAGTAAACGAAATTTCAACCGGCCATTTTTTCACGGGAATTTATTTCGTAAAAATCCGAAATAAAGATAACCGTATTAAAACTTTCAAAATTATTAAGTCGTGAAAAATTATTTTATGCAATTGTATTCAACTTGTGCTTGGTATCAGGTTTTTCACAAGAACAAAAATATGGATACTTATATGCTATACTAACGATACAACAATTATGGCTCGTGTAAAAGAGCAGGTTAGAAGTAATAATGAAAACCTGAACAACGCTTTAAAAAACTTTAAAGTCGTTTTTTCAAATATCCTTTTCCTAAAGTAAAGGATGAATATTTGATACTAACCCGCTATCAAGATAATCAAAATATATTTTGATTATCGAAATAATTGTTGTAATTTTGCATCATTAAAAATGATTGATATGAGACAGCTATTGACCAAACCCTATTTAAGTAACGAGCAGTTAAAGAGTAAATTGCAAGAGCAAACAGACCTTAATTCGTATATTAATTGGCAAATAATTTACTCCATACAAACCAATCTCGGAGCAAAAGCAGAATTAATATCCTCAATATTAGGCATTTCTATATATAAAATATATAGGGTTATACAAGCATATAACAAGCGTGGAGCGGATTGGGACAAAGGACCAAAACGGGGAGGCAGACGTGAAGAACGCTGCCTGATGAGCTTGGAGGAAGAACATGATTTTTTAAAATCGATTGAACACGAAGCTATTAACGGACAAATAATTACCTATAAACAAGTCCAATTAAAGTTGGAAAAACAGCTTGGCCGCAAGGTTTCGGACGATTATGTTTGGGACTTGTTCAAGCGTCGGGGTTGGAGCAAAAAGGTGCCGCGTAAAAGCCACCCGAAAGCGAACAAAGCGGCACAAAGCGAGTATAAAAAAAACTCCCTGAATTATTGGAATCCAAGTAATTAGAGTTTGATAATCGGGAAGATACGAGGCCAATCTGCCGTAGAACGACAAGCAATACTGTTCCTTTGTTCCAACCCGCATACTCACCGGAAGTTAATCCGGCGGAACATATTTGGCAGCGTGTGAGAAAAAACGGAAACTTTAAAAACAAAACATTTAATTCAATGGAAGAAGTGGAACGACAACTCGTTATTGCCGTTAAATACGCTTTTATCCGACAAAGAAGCTGTCAAATCCGTAACCGGATTTCAGTGTAGATTAAAGGCATTATGATAGCATGTTAGTATAACAACACACCCTGCATGAAAGATAACCCATGAAAAGTTTTTACCCCTTTTATACCGCAAGAAAGGGGTTATCCTGTGCAGATAACCCCTTTCTTGACGTTGATACATCAGCAGCTATTTTTCACGAATTTTTTTTCGGAGCAAGCCACCGCTCATCTTTCCTCGAATGGACATTTCCTCGGATGGACAGCAGCGGCAGCTCAGCCGGCGAGGCTCTCGCTTAAAAAGGTAAGCGCACCATCAGCCACCCCCTGCGGCGCCATATTCCTAATTCGTAACTCCTAATTCGTAATTTCTTCCGTCGCCTCTACCACAGCGGTAGCGGGCGCTTCCTCCTCAACCTTGTCCGTAGCTTTCTTTGCGCTGCGGCGCGTTGACTTCTTAGCCACCGATTTTTTGGCTGCTGTGGTGTAGGTTTCGTTGAAGTCCACCAGCTCTATCAGCGCCATTTCGGCAGCGTCGCCGTGCCGGAAGCCTGTTTTCAGAATACGCGTATACCCGCCGGGGCGTTGCCCTACCTTTTCGGCCACAGCGCTGAAAAGCTCCTTCACGGCGTACTTGTTTTTGAGGTAGGAAAACACTGTGCGGCGCGAGTGTGTTGTATCGCTTTTGCCCTTGGTGATAAGCGGTTCTACGTAAACCCTCAGCTCCTTTGCCTTAGCCAGCGTAGTTTCTATGTGCTTATGCATAATGAGCGAGTTGGCAAGGTTGGCCAGCATTGACCTGCGATGCCCTGTTTTTACTCCTAAGTGGTTGATTTTATTTCCGTGTCTCATGTTTTCTCGTTACTTCTCGTTACTCCTTGTCAAGTTTATACTTTGTAATATCCATACCGAAGTTTAAGTTCAGCTGCACGAGCTTTTCGTCCAGCTCGGTAAGCGATTTTTTGCCAAAGTTGCGGAACTTCAGCAGGTCGTTGCGCTGGAATCTCACCAGCTCACCCAGCGTCTCCACCTCGGCGGTTTTGAGGCAGTTGAGCGCCCGCACCGACAGGTCGAGGTCGGTAAGCTTGGTTTTGAGCAGCTGCCGCATGTGCAGCACTTCTTCGTCAAAGTCGTCGTTGGTGAACTTTTCCTCGTCGGTGTCAATCGTAATTTTTTCGTCGGAGAAAAGCGCAAAGTGGTGAATCAAAATTTTGGCGGCCTCCTTGAGGGCTTCCTTAGGATGAATAGAGCCGTCGGTTGTTACCTCCAGCGTCAGCTTTTCGTAGTCGGTTTTTTGCTCCACGCGGTAGTTTTCTACGGCGTACTTTACGTTCTTTATCGGCGTGTAGATAGAGTCAATAGCAATAATGCCAATCTCCGAGCCTTCCTCCTTGTTTTCGTCTGCCGGAACGTAGCCGCGCCCTTTGCTGATGGTAAACTCCATCTGAAGCTTCACGTTAGGCTCCATGTTGCAGATAACCAAGTCGGAGTTCAGCACCTTAAAAACGGTCATGCTGTTTGAGAGGTGGTCTGCCTTAAGCTGCGTTTGCCCTGCGATGTTTATCCTAAAGCTTTCGGTTTCGGTGCCTTCGGCTATTTTTTTCAGCCTCACCTGCTTGAGGTTAAGAATAATTTCAACCATATCTTCGAGCACTCCCGGAATGGAGGCAAATTCATGGTCAACCCCGTGGATTTTCACCGAGGTTATTGCGTAACCCTCTAACGACGACAGCAACACGCGACGTAGCGCATTGCCCACCGTCATACCATAACCCGGCTCAAGCGGACGGAACTCGAATTTGCCAAACGTAGCGTTCGATTCGAGCATTATTACCTTATCGGGCTTTTGAAATGCTAATATTGCCATAATACTTTTTTTCTTTAATCCCCCAACTATGCAGGGTTTCGCTTATAAAAATTTGCTACTTAGAGTATAGCTCCACGATGAGCTGCTCATTTACAACTTCTGGAATATCGGCGCGCTCCGGTCTGTTGAGGAACTTTCCGCTCAGCGTGCTGCTATCCCACTCTATCCACGAAAAGCGGCTGGAGCGCGACCCGCCACAGGTTTCCTGAATGACCTCAAGGCTTTTCGATTTTTCCCTAACGCCCACGGTATCGCCCTCCTTGAGGATAACGGAGGGAATGTTGCAAACCTTGCCGTTGAGCACAATATGCCGGTGGCCTACCAGCTGGCGCGCGGCTGCGCGGCTGGGGGCAATGCCAAGGCGAAAAACTACGTTATCTAACCGACTTTCGAGCAGCTGTAGCAGGTTATCGCCCTTACGCCCTTTCATGCGCGACGCTTTCTCGAATAGGTTGCGGAACTGGCGCTCCAGCAGGCCGTAGGTGTATTTTAACTTTTGCTTCTCCGTCAGCTGAGTACCGTACTCCGACACTTTTTTACGCTTCTTAGCCAAGCCGTGCTGTCCGGGAGGATAGTTTTTTTTCTCGTATGCCTTATCCGCGCCGTAAATAGGTGAGCCAAACTTACGTGCAATTTTGGTTGTTGGTCCTGTATATCTTGCCATTTTAGTTTAAATTACTTGTTGTCAACTATTCACACATTAAACCCTTCTGCGCCCCTTTGGACGGCAACCGTTGTGGGGAATTGGCGTAACATCTACAATTTCGGTCACCTCAATTCCGGCAGAGTGGATGGTACGCATAGCCGATTCGCGCCCGGCTCCCGGACCTTTCACGTAGGCTTTTACCTTGCGCAGCCCCAAGTCGAAGGCCACCTTTGCGCAGTCGGTAGCGGCGGTTTGGGCGGCGTAGGGCGTATTCTTTTTCGAGCCGCGAAAACCCATCTTGCCTGCCGACGACCAGCTGATGGCTTGACCATCGGCGTTGGTTAACGTGATGATAATGTTATTGAACGTGGAGGTGATGTGGGCTTCGCCAGTTGCCTCAACCTTCACAATCCGCTTTTTTGTCGTTCCTGATTTTTTTGCCATTGCTTAAAAATTTCAAATTTCAAATTTCAAATTGCAGCCTCTCTACCTACCCCTAACGCTACTTGCTGTTGCGCTTGCGGGCGCTCTTTGTCGCCTTTCATGGGGGAGAGCTACAGGCCGCTTGCTGCTTACTTCGTTGCCTTCTTCTTGTTAGCTACGGTTTTCTTCTTACCCTTTCGCGTACGGGCGTTGTTCTTGGTGCTTTGTCCGCGCACAGGCAGCCCCAAGCGGTGGCGGATGCCGCGGTAGCAGCCAATATCCATAAGCCGCTTGATGCTCATCTGCACAACGGTGCGCAGCTCGCCCTCGAGCTTGTACCCGCCCTGCTGGATAGCGTTACGGATTGCCGTTTCCTGAGCGTCAGTCCAGTCCTTTACCTTCACATCGTAGTTAACGCCGGCGGTTTCCAAAATTTTGCGCGAGGTGCTTCGGCCAATGCCGTAGATGTAAGTAAGACCTATCTCTCCCCGCTTGTTTTTCGGTAAATCAATACCTGAAATACGTGCCATATTATTTTATATACTGTGTTTGTTTACTGTTGAACTTGCTAACTTATAAGCAGCATAGAACTTTTACATGCTGTGTGCCCTTACCCCTGGCGCATTTTGAACTTTGGGGTTTTCTTGCAAATAACGTACAAACGGCCTTTGCGCTTCACTATTTTGCAATCTTCGCTACGCTTTTTGATGGATGCTCTTACTTTCATTTTTTCACAATTCAAAAAATTCAATGATTCTAAAAATATTAAACTTACTTATATCGGAACGTTATACGCCCTTTCGACAGGTCGTAGGGCGTCATTTCCACGCGCACCTTATCACCGGGCAAAATTTTGATGTAGTGCATGCGCATTTTTCCTGAAATATGCGCCGTTATCACGTGTCCGTTGTCCAACTCCACGCGAAACATTGCGTTAGAAAGCGCCTCTACAATTGCTCCATCTCGTTCTATGGCGGTTTGTTTTGCCATCTGTTATATCATGTTTCCTTTTTGTTTTAAAACTTCCTCCACGTACTCAAACGTAGTTAGCACATCGGGGCGCTCCTTGCCCACCGCCACTGCGTACTCAAAATGTGCCGAGAGCTTACCGTCTTTGGTGCGGATAGCCCAGCCGTCCTTACCCTGCACAACATCGCGCTTGCCCATATTTATCATCGGCTCCACGCAAATGGTCATGCCTTTGATGAGCTTCTTGCCGGAGCCTCGATGCCCATAGTTGGGCACACCCGGGCTTTCGTGCATTTTTGTTCCTATGCCGTGGCCTTCCATTTCGCGCACCACAGAGTAGCCCAAGTTCTCCACGTAACTTTGCACGGCAAACGAAATATCGCCAATGCGCTTGCCCTCCACCGCCTGCGCCACGCCCTGCTTTAGGCTTTCCTTGGTGGCGCGCAGCAGCTGCATTGCGCTTTCGCTGACGTTGCCCACCGCAAAGGTGTACGCCGAATCGCCAACGTAGCCTTTCATCTGCGTGCCGCAGTCAATCGACACGATGTCGCCGTCGCGCAGTGCGTTGCTGTTAGGGATGCCGTGTATCACCACATCGTTGATGGAGATGCACAGGGTATTGGGAAACCCGTCGTAGCCCAAGAACCCCGGCGTTGCGCCGTGGTCGCGGATAAACTCCTCTGCGATTTTGTCCAGCTGCAGGCCTGTAACCCCCGGAGCAATATGCTTTGCCAGCTCCGCCAGCGTGCGCGACACCAGCTGGTTATTTTCGCGAAGCAACTCTATTTCTTCGGCGTTTTTTACCTGTCCCATTTTTCTAAAGAACATTTTCGATTTTTTTATTCATAACTTTCAGCGAACAATTATGAACAAGCCTACATTCCATTCCTGCCTTTCAGCCGTCCGGTCTTCATAAGGCCGTCGTAGTGGCGCGAAAGGAGGTGGCTTTCTATTTGTTGCAGCGTATCAAGTATTACGCCCACCAGAATTAGCAGCGACGTGCCCCCAAAGAAGCGCGCAAACTGGTTGCTAACGCCAATAAAGTTCATCGCAATGGCCGGCAGGATGGCCACAAAAGCCAAGAAGATAGAGCCGGGCAGCGTAATGCGCGACATCACGCTATCGATGTACTCCGCCGTTTTCTTTCCCGGCTTAATGCCCGGAATAAAGCCGCCGTTTTTCTTCATATCCTCCGCCATGTTGGTGGGGTTAATCGTTACCGCCGTGTAAGCATACGTAAATCCTACCACCAGCAGGGCAAACAGCAGGTTGTGCCAAAAGCCCGTGTAGTTGGAGAGCGCTATGCCCAAGGCGCTGGTTGCCTCAAACTGCGAGAATATTATGGGCAAAAACATGAACGCCTGCGCAAAGATGATGGGCATTACGCCTGCAGCATTTATCTTGAGCGGTATGTATTGGCGAACGCCTCCGTACTGCTTGTTGCCTACAATGCGCTTGGCGTACTGCACGGGAATCCTGCGCACGCCCTGCACCAGCGCAATCGTTGCAACGAATATCAAGAACAGGGCGACCATTTCTACCACAAACATTATTAACCCGCCGGCGTGCTGCGAGAAGCGCGACCCAAACTCAGACACCGCGGCAAAGGGCAAATCGGCAATAATACCTACCATGATGATAATTGAAACGCCGTTGCCAAGCCCCTTGTCGGTGATGCGCTCGCCAAGCCACATGATGAACATGGTACCAGCCATGAGAACAATCGTTGCAAAAATAGTAAAGTAAACGCCTTTAATCAGGAAAGCTGACTCCGGCAGCTTTGCGTGCAGGTTGCCCAGGTAGGCAGGCGCCTGAAGACACAAGATAATAATGGTTAGGTAGCGCGTAATTTGGTTGAGCTTGCGGCGCCCGCTCTCGCCTTCGCGCTGCAAGCGCTGAAAGTAGGGTACCATCATGCCCATGAGCTGCACCACGATGGAGGCCGAGATGTAGGGCATTACCCCAAGACCAAAAATAGCTGCGTTGCCAAAAGCGCCGCCCGAAAACATGTTGAGCAGCCCTACCAAACCTTCGCTGGCCTGACTTTGCAGCTCTGCAAGCTGCGTTGGGTTAATACCCGGAATAACCACATAGCAGCCAAACCTGTAAACAAGTATCAAGCCCAAAGTGTAAAGAATCCGCTTTTTAAGGTCTTCTATCTTAAAAATATTCTTTATCGTTTCTATAAACTTCTTCATCGTTACGTAAAGTATTATTGCCTCAATAGTAGAGAGGTATCTATGTGGTTATATATTTTTTTTCTTAAAGTTTAATGGCCTTACCCTCTTTTGCTTCAATAGCGGCAACAGCCGATTTTGAAAAGGCGTGCGCCGTAACTTCCAGCGCGGCTTTCAGCTCACCCTGTCCAAGTATCTTTATCAAGTCGTTCTTCGACGCCAGCCCAGAGTTTACCAGCGTAGCTGTATCAATGGCGTTTACGCCGATCTTCTCGGCAAGCGCCTGTAGCGTGTAGAGGTTGATAGCCTTGTACTCAACACGGTTAACGTTCTTGAAGCCAAACTTAGGGAGGCGACGCTGTAGCGGCATTTGCCCTCCCTCAAAGCCCAGCTTGCGCGAGTACCCTGAGCGCGACTTAGCGCCGTTGAGGCCACGCGTTGATGTGCCTCCGCGACCCGAACCTTCACCTCTGCCAATGCGCTTTTCTTTATGCGTTGAACCCGCCATCGGGGTTAAGTTATGTAATTCCATAGCAATTATCTAAATTTTGAATGTTGTACCTGAAATTCTAAACCGCCTCCACCTTTACAAGGTGGCTCACAGCCTTTATCATTCCATTCAGCGCCGAATTTTCTTCGCGCTCTGTAGTGCGGTTTATTTTGCCCAACTTCAGGCTCTTGAGCGTGGCTTTTTGCTTTTCGGTGCTACCTATTTGGCTGCGCACCTGTGTTATTTTGAGTACTGCCATTTTCTTTTTTCCCTCCGTTGTTTTATCCGTTAAATACTTTGTTCACCGATATGCCGCGCAGGTTGGCCACCGTGTAGGCGTCGCGCAGCTCCAGCAGGGCATTTACCGTAGCCTTTACCAAGTTGTGCGGATTCGACGAGCCTTTTGACTTGGCCAGCACGTCGTGAATACCAACGCTCTCAAACACTGCACGCATAGCGCCACCGGCCTTCACCCCCGTACCGGGCGCCGCCGGCCGCATGTAGACGCGCGCACCGCCAAACTTGGCCACCTGCTCGTGAGGAATAGTACCCTTGTGCACCGGAACTTTTACCAAGTTCTTTTTGGCGTCTTCAATGCCCTTGCTCACGGCAATCGAAACTTCGTTTGCCTTGCCAAGGCCGTAGCCAACGATACCGTTTTCGTTGCCCACCACCACAATGGCAGCAAAACTAAAGTGGCGGCCGCCCTTGGTGACCTTGGTCACACGCTCTACAGCCACTAACCTGTCGATAAGGTTAAGGTCTGTTGTTTTTACTTTTCTTATGTTTGAATTTTCTGACATACGATTTTTAGAATTTTAGTCCACCCTCACGAGCGGCTTCGGCTACACATTTTATTCTCCCGTGGTACAAGAAGCCGTTGCGGTCAAATACGACGTTCTTGATTCCTTTCTCCAGCGAGCGCTCAGCGGCAATTTTGCCCACCACCGTAGCGGCCTCCTGCTTGGTTTTTCCTTTTACCTGCTCAACCACCGACTTCTCAATGCTGCTTGCTGCCAGCAGCGTTGCCCCTTGGCCGTTGCAGGCCGTATCGTCAATGAGCTGAACGTAGATTTGGTCGTTGCTACGATACACCGACAGCCGCGGACGCTCGGTCGTACCGCTAATAATCTTACGAATACGGTACTTGATGCGCTGTCTTCTTTCTGTTTTTGATAGTGCCATTTTTTTTACCTCCTGCTTATTTAGATGCTGCCGATTTTCCGGCCTTACGGCGAATTACCTCGCCTGCAAACTTAATACCTTTACCCTTATACGGCTCGGGCTTGCGCAGCGAGCGTATTTTTGCGGCAACATGACCCACCAGCTGCTTATCGATGGACTTGAGCGT
>JAIRXY010000080.1 GCA_031268055.1 Prevotellaceae bacterium
TGTGTGTGTAGCAAAAACATATTAATATCCAAATTATGGGTATTAAAAAAGGCTAAATTGCAAAAAATATTTTGTCGAAAAATATTCATAAATTATAGTTGAGGTTTGCCATGTTTGCTTATTTGCTGCTGCAAAGGTAGAAAAATGAGGGAGTTTTACAAAAAAAAATGATGTTTTTTTTTGTAAAAACGTATATATGTCCTCATTATCAGGTAATTGTAAATTGACTTTTGCCAACATTTTGTCCCTACGAAGCAAGCATTTAATGAAATAGCGCCATTACAAGCTGCTTATTCTGCACCGCGAAATCGCACATTGTAGGTAATGGCAGCCCACCTGAAACAGGGGCAAAAACCATAGCGTCTCAAAAAAAGACAGGGCAAGCGCATGAAAAAACGCCGGTATGCACTTCCTGCATGGCGACAGCAAAACGCTGTAAGCGTTGCCTGTGAATAACCCTGCCCAAAAAATCGATACGTTGCTATGCCTCAGCAATTAGCGTTGCGGGGGTGCAGCGCGTGGGGACTACGGTGAGGTAATCTCCGGCGTTGTGGTTGCCCTGCGGAAATACCACCACCATGTTTTGCGAAGTACGCCCAAAAAGCTGCTCCTTTGATTTTTTGGAGAATCCTTCGGCCAGCGCCTCCACAGGTTTTCCCACGTATGGCAGCTTTGACTTTAGCGACAGCTCGCCTTGCAGCGCGATGATTTCGCTCAGCCGCCGCGCTTTTACCTCCTCCGGAACGTCATCTTTGTAGCGGCGCGCGGCCTTGGTGTTGGGACGCTCGGAGTACATGAACATGAAGGCAAAGTCGTAGCCCACCTCGCGCATGAGCGATAGCGTTTGCTGGTGGTCATCCTCCGTTTCGGTGCAAAACCCCGCTATCAAATCGGTAGAGATGCTGCACGTGGGCAGTATCCTGCGGATGGCGGCTATGCGCTCAAGGTAATCCTCGCGCGTGTACTTCCTGTTCATCAGCTCCAAGATGCGGGTGCTGCCGCTCTGCGCCGGAAGGTGTATGTTTTTGCAAATGTTGCGGCGCTTGGCCATTACGTGCAGCAGCTCGTCGCTTATATCCTTGGGGTGCGAGGTGGAGAAGCGCACGCGCATTTCGGGCGACAGCAGCGCTACTTTTTCCAGCAGCTGCGCAAAAGAGCAGGCTACTGTTTTTCCGTCGTCGGCGTATACCTTGTAGCTGTTCACGTTTTGCCCCAGCAGCGTTACCTCCTTGTATCCGCTATCAATGAGCAGCTGCACCTCGGATAGGATGCTTTGCGCGTCGCGGCTACGCTCTGCGCCGCGCGTGTAGGGCACTACGCAGTAGCTGCAAGCGTTGTTGCACCCGCGCATGATGGACACAAATGCCGAAATGCCGTTGCCCCCGTAGCGCACCGGCGCTATCTCGGCGTAGGTTTCTTCGCGCGATAGCTCCACGTTTACGCCCTTTTGTCCGGCCTTAGCCATGCTCACGAGGTTGGGCAGCTCGCGGTAGGCGTCGGGGCCTACAACGAGGTCAACGGCTTGCTCCTGCTCCAGCAGCTTTTCCTTTAGCCTCTCGGCCATGCACCCAATAACGCCCAGCAGCAGCCTTGGATTTTTACGCTTCAGCGCGCGCAGCTCGGTGAGCCTTCCCCACACGCGCAGCTCGGCGTTTTCGCGAATGGAGCAGGTATTTATCAGCGCCAAGTCGGCGTTTTCGGCGGCGCTGCACGTAGCGTAGCCATGCTCGCGCATGACGGCTGCTACCACTTCGCTATCGTTCACGTTCATTTGGCAGCCGTATGTTTCGATGTACAGCTGTAGGGGGGTAGGGGTTGTCATGTGCGCGTTGCCGGAGGGTGGTAGTAGTGTTGCTCTATTTTGTCGGCAAGGTCGTTGTTGTAGGTGCACACCATGTCGCTTATCAGGAACAGGTCAACAATGCTCCATACGATGGTAATTGGCAGCCCAACAACCGATAGCGAAAGTATGAGCATGGCCATGCCGGAGTTTCTCTTGTTGACGTAAAAACGGTGTAGCCCCAAAAAGCCAAAAAAAATGCAAAATGTTACGGCAACGCCCAGCAACCGTCTGTTTGCCTCGTATCGAATTAGCCTTGCGGTGTTCATTGTTCTTGTTGATTTTCAACTGTTTGTATTGCTACTTGCAGCGTGTTGTCTATGTTTTCCAGAAATGGGTAGAATCCGTCGTCGTCCAGCGGGGTATTCCGGCCAATTTGCGCCTTAAGCTGCGATGATATAAGCTGACGGCTTGCGCGCAGCTCCTCCTCGGCGCCGCTCACGCCGTTGCGCGAAGCGTAGCTGGTGAACTTGCTCATTAGCTGTTCGCGCTTCAGGTAGGTGTTGAGCTCCGCAAAAGTTTTGATGCTGTTGAGCCTTTTTCTGTTGGAGTCTGCAAATTGGAGCGCATACTTGTAGATTAAGTTCTTGCGAAATATTTTAAGGTAATATTCGTTGATGTTGGACGTATCTATCGGCACAAAAACGTCGGGGGTAATTCCACCTCCGCCGTACACCACCTTTCCGCTCGGTGTGAGGTAGCGCAGCGAATCGTTTTGCTTGATGCTGTCGGCAACGCCCAGCTCGCCGTGCTCGTAGCGCCGCTGTATTTCGTGGTAGTACTCGTTGCTTCCGTTGAGGCTGTAGGGGCGCTGTATGCAGCGGCCTGAGGGCGTGTAGTAGCGCGCCACGGTGAGGCGCATGCCCGACCCGTCGTTGAAGAAGATAGGCTCCTGCACCAGCCCTTTGCCAAAGGAGCGTCGCCCGATGATTGTCCCGCGGTCGTTGTCCTGTATAGCGCCGGCCAGCACTTCGCTTGCCGAGGCAGAGCTCTCGTCGATAAGCACCACCACGGGGGTGTTTATCAGCAGCCCGTGCCGGTTGGCCACGTAGTCTTTGCGCTTGGACGCTTTACCCTCGGTGTATACGATGAGCGTACCCGGATTCAAAAATTCGTTGGCAATCTCGACGGCTTGGTCTAAGTAGCCGCCGGTGTTGCCCCTCAGGTCGAGCACTAAGCCGTGCATATTTTCTTTTAGCAGCTTGTGCGCTGCTTTTTCAAACTCTTCGTGGGTGTTTCTTGAGAATTTGGATATCTTGATGTAGCCGGTGCGCTGCGTAGACATGTACGCTACGTCTATGCTCTTGATAGGAATTTTGCCCCTTGTGATGGTTATGGGGATGAGTTTTTTTTCGCCCGTTCGCTTTATTCCCACGGCAACCTTGGTGCCGCTTTTGCCGCGCAGCAGCCTCATCAGGCTATCTTGCGGCAGCTTGCGGCCGGCAACGGCGCTATCGTTGATGGTGATAATGCGGTCGCCCGAAAGTACGCCTACGCGCTCGGACGGCCCGCCGGCAATGGTGCTCATTACAACAACGGTATCCGACAGGGTGTTGAATAAAACGCCTATGCCATCAAAGTTTCCCTCCAGCGGCTCGTTGGTACCCTGCATTTCCGAGACGGGAATGTATACTGAATGAGGGTCTAACGATTTTAGTATTAATTCGATGGATTGCTCTTCGATGTCACTTCGCGGGATGTTGTCAACGTACTCCTTGTCGATGTAGTTGAGTATTGTGTTGAGCTTGTTCCATTTTTGCACTATCAGGTATTGCCGTTGCAGGTTTGATTCCTGCATTCTAATCCCCAGAATGATGCCCAGCGCAAGCACTCCTGCCAGCATTAGGGGCAGCATTACCTTTCTTTTATTGAACTGTATTGCCATCTTACTTAATTAATCAATGCTAATTTGTTCAACTTCAATGCCGGCGCGCTCCAGCAACCCGATGCCGTTGACGTCGTGGTAGTGGTCGGCAAAAACAACGCGCTTGATGCCTGCCTGAATAATCAGCTTGGTGCACTCCACGCACGGCGACGAAGTGACGTAAAGCGTTGCCCCCTCGCTGCTGTTGTTGGATTTGGCCACCTTGGTTATAGCGTTGGCCTCTGCGTGCAGCACGTATGGCTTGGTCACGCCGTTATCTTCACATTCGTTCTCAAACCCCGAAGGAGTTCCGTTGTATCCATCCGAAATAATGATGCGGTCTTTAACCAAAAGTGCGCCTACCTGACGGCGCTTGCAGTAGGAATTTTTCCCCCATATTCGCGCCATCTCCAAATACCTGCAATCAAACTGCCGCTGCCTGCTATTCCTCAAATTGCTGCTCAAATCGTTTATATTCAACAAGTTTTATTACCTTTGGTAGTAAATGATTCAATCTGCAAAATTAATCAAAAAATGTAAAACCTCCAAATTATTTTGCAATACCACATAATTCTGACTAAGTTTGCACCCTTGTATTAGGATAATATTGTCAAAATTGTAAAGCTGCATAATGGACGAAGAAAAGGTATTAGCCATACAGAAGGATATTGTTCGGGTGCTTCGCAACATCTACGACCCCGAAATTCCGGTGAGCGTGTACGAGCTTGGGCTCATTTACGAAGTGCAGGTGGGCGAGGGGGGCAAGGTTGATATAGCCATGACGCTCACCGCGCCCAGCTGCCCTATTGCGGACGACATCGTGAGGGACGTAAAGGAGCAGGTGGCGCAGGTGCCCGGCGTAACGGAGTCGAACGTGAACCTCACCTTTGAGCCGCCGTGGGACAAGGATATGATGAGCGATGAGGCAAAGCTCCAGCTGGGGCTGCTGTAAAGGTAAACAGCCACAAGCCGAAAAGTGAGGATGGGCCGCGGCTCACCGGAGCAAGAAATCATGGTTGATTTTTTTTAGCATTACGTTGTTAACACCCGACTTCATACAAGCCGCTGCAAGCCGCGCTGGTTTTGACGCCTGCGGCGTTGCGGCCTTAGACGAGCTGCCGGAAGACCTGCTCCGCCGCTTTTGCGAGTGGCTACAGCACGGCTACCATGCAGGAATGCGCTACATGGAGCGGCACCTGCAAAAGCGCGCCGACCCGCGCCTGCTGCTGAAAAGCGGCGCGCGCACGGCGGTAGTAACGCTCTTCTCGTACAAGCCGCAGCGCCCGCAGCCGCCGCATTTGCCGCAGGTGTCGTGCTACGCCTACGGGCGGGACTACCACGGCGTGATTAAGCAAAAGCTGTGGGGCCTGTTGGCGGCGTTGCAGGCCGAGCATCCGGCGCTGCGGGGGCGCGCCTTTGTGGACACCGCCCCGCTACAGGAGCGCTACTTGGCCGTCAAAGCGGGCTTGGGATGGGTAGGCAAAAATGGCATGTTGATAAGCAAAGAGCTTGGCTCGTACACCTTCGTGGGGACGCTGCTCCTGAGCGACGCGGTAGGGAGCGACGCTCAGGAGCAGAAAAGCAGGTGCGGCGCCTGCACGCGCTGCCTCAGCGCATGCCCCACAGGCGCTATTCGGGATAACGGCGTAGTAAATTCGCAGCTATGCTTGTCGTACGCCACGATAGAAAAATACGCCAACCCTCTACAGGGCGAAGATGCAGGAGCAGCAGGGCGTGCAGGCATGGCGAAGGATGAAAAAACGGCTGCCGCGGGATACATTTTCGGTTGCGATATTTGTCAGGATGCCTGCCCGTGGAATAAGAAAGCGAAAGTTGCCGCGCATAGCGAAATGCAGCTGCTGCCTCAGCTGCTCACGCTCACTGCCGACGATTGGCTGGAGATGTCGGATGATGATTTTGAAAAAATATTTGAGCAATCGCCCATCAGGAGGGCAACGCTACAGGGTATGAAGGAAAATGTAAGGGCAATACAGCAGCCCAACAGCAAATAAAATCAAAACAAATGAATATTCTTTTACTTGGCTCGGGTGGGCGCGAGCACGCGCTGGCGTGGAAAATGAAGCAGAGCAAAGCGCTCTCTCGGCTGCTTATTGCGCCGGGAAATGCAGGCACCGCCTCGCTGGGGGTAAACGTAGCCGTTGACCCCAATAACTTTGCCGCCGTAAAGGAGGTGGCGCTGAAAAATGACGTAGGCATGGTGGTTGTTGGCGCCGAAGAGCCGCTGGTGCGGGGCATTTTCGACTACTTTGCTGCCGACGACACGCTGAAAAATATTCCGGTAATTGGCCCGTCGAAAAAAGGGGCTATGCTGGAGGGGAGCAAGGATTTTGCCAAGCAGTTCATGGCCAAGTACGGCATTCCCACGGCGCGCTACAGGTCGTTTACGCGCGGCAGCATGGCCGATGGCTTTGCTTTTCTGGAATCGCTCCGTCCGCCCTACGTGCTCAAGGCCGATGGCTTGGCCGCCGGAAAAGGCGTGCTGATTCTGGAGAGCCTGAGCGAGGCAAAAGCGCAGCTGGAGGAAATGCTCAACGGAATGTTTGGCGAGGCGAGCCGCACGGTGGTGGTAGAGGAGTTCCTGAGCGGCGTGGAGCTGTCGGTTTTTGCGCTGAGCGACGGCAAATCGTACAAGATATTGCCCGAAGCCAAGGACTACAAGCGGATTGGAGAAGGCGACACGGGGCCAAACACCGGTGGCATGGGGAGCGTTTCGCCGGCGCCATTTGCCACGCCGGAGTTCATGGAAAAGGTGCGCACGCGCATCGTTGAGCCAACCATAAGGGGGCTACAGGCGGAGCAAATAACCTACCGCGGCTTCATCTTTTTTGGGCTGATAAGCGTAGGCGGGGAGCCAATGGTGATTGAGTACAACGTGCGCATGGGCGACCCCGAAACCGAAAGCGTTATGCTACGCCTCGACGCCGATTTGGTCGATTTGTTTGACGGCGTTGCAAAAGGAAACCTCTCGGAGCGAGCGTGCCGCAACCTGCCGCAGGCGGCGGCGACAGTGGTGTGCGTGAGCGGCGGCTACCCCGGCAGCTACAAAAAGGGAGCTGCCATAAGCGGCTTGGAGAAGGTGCAGGGCAGCATTGCCTTTCACGCCGGCACCAAGGCCAGCGGCGCAAGCGTGGAGACTGCCGGAGGGCGCGTTCTGGCGATATCGTCGCTTGCCGATACCCTGCCGCAAGCGCTGGAAAAATCGTACGCCGAGGTCGCAAAAATTGAATACGAGGGGAAATATTTTCGTCGGGATATTGGGAGGGACGTTTTGACCGTTGGCCAGTGAGCAAACGCATGAAAAAGCGTCAGTATGCACTTCCTTTATTGACGACAACAAAACGCTGTAAGCGTTTCCTGTGAATAACCCCCAGATTTATCTGGGGGCGAAGATAGGGGGGCGAAGATAGGCCACAAAACGCTGTAAGCGTTGCCCAACGTAATAGGGAAACCCCTACGGGGTTTTGGGTTGTAGCGTGGCGCTTGCGTTACCCCCAGATGAATCTGGGGGTTATTCACAGGAAACCCCTATGGGGTTTTTCATGCGCTTGTCATGGTTGGCCAATGAGCGCGGAGGGGATTAGGCAAAAAAGGCGCATAAATAGCTGCTTTTTTTTGTATCTTTGCGGCGCAATCACCAAAATCCCAAGGCAGGTGAAAAAGTAAAAATGAGTAAATTGTAAGTTAACATATGCCACGAATTTCGGAAAAAGGCTTATACATGCCGTCGTCGCCCATACGCAAGCTTGCGCCGTATGCTGAGGCGGCAAAGCGTACAGGACGAAAAGTATACCATCTCAACATTGGGCAGCCGGATATTGCTACGCCGCTGGTAGCGCTGAATGCCATCAAAAATT
>JAIRXY010000257.1 GCA_031268055.1 Prevotellaceae bacterium
ATCAAAATATACTCGACCACATGGGCAGCACAGAGCTTGCCGCCAACCTGTTTCGCGCCACGCAAGCCGAAGAAAAACTTCGACGGGAGAATGTTAAGGGCAAGCAAAAGGCCAACCAAGCGCACTTTGAGGTAGGTAAAAAAGTGCGTAAAACCATTCAAGAACTTGGCGGAACAATGCCAGAGAATTTACCAACAACAGAAAGCATCAAAAAAGTAGAGCGAATGCTAAAGCGTGATGAGAAAAAAGCGCTGGATAAGTCTACAACAAACGTGCAACATAAAAATATATAGCCATGTCTTTTCAGCTAAAAATGAATTTGTCGGCAGGTTGCTGCGCATTCCTGCTCTTTGCTGCAACAGGCAGCTTTGCCCAGCACGGGCGCGCGGGAGCATGGGGCGACCAAGGGAACGGAACATACATCAACCCCATCCTAAACGCCGACTACTCCGACCCAGACGTTATCCGCGTGGAGGAGGATTACTACATGGTCTGCTCTGAGTTTCACTTCATGGGTATGCCTGTTCTTCACTCTACGGACTTGGTGAATTGGACAATCGCAGGTCGGGTTTACGACAAGCTGAAGCTTGCGCCGGGTTACGATACCCTCGGCCGCTACGCCGGAGGCAGCTGGGCGCCCTCCCTGCGGTACCACAATGGCAAGTACTGGATTTATTTTTGCACCCCCCACGAAGGTCTTTTTATGACCACGGCCAACCGGCCGGAAGGCCCCTGGGATACCCTAACGCAGGTGACAAGCGTTGCCCGCTGGGAAGACCCCTGCCCTTTCTGGGATGAAGACGGACAAGGCTACCTTGCGCGAAGCCAGCACGGGGCAGGCCCCATATACATGCATAAGCTCAGCGCCGACGGAAAAAAGCTGCTGGACGACGGGCTAATTGTCTACACAGGTTACGTGGCAGAAGGGCCTAAGCTACACAAGCGCAACGGATACTACTACATCAGCATTCCCGAGGGAGGGGTTGCTACCGGTTGGCAAACGATACTGCGCTCACGAAGCATCTACGGGCCGTACGAAAAAAAGGTAGCGCTCGAGAAAGGGGCAAGCCGCGTCAACGGGCCTCACCAAGGCGCATGGGTTGATACGCCCGATGGAGAGTGGTGGTTTGTGCACTTCCAGAGCGTGGACAACGTTGGGCGCGTATGCCACCTGCAACCGATGCGCTGGAAAGACGAGTGGCCGGTTATTGGCGTTGATGTGGATATGAACGGCATAGGCGAGCCTGTGCGCGTATGGAGCAAGCCGGAGACAGGCCGCGCGTACCCCATACAGGCTCCCCAAGCGTCGGACGATTTCGGTACGGAGCAGCTCGGCTTTCAGTGGTCGTGGAACCATAATCCGGCGCCTGAGGCATGGTCGCTGGCAAAACGTCCGGGATGCCTGAGCTTAACCGCTTTGCCGGCAGCCTCCTTCTTTAAGGCAAAGAATACCTTGACGCAAAAAGTCATGGGCAACAAGGGCGTAGCAACAACCCTGTTGCTGGCAAACGAAATGGAAGACGGGCAGAAAGCAGGACTTTGCCTCATGGGGAAGCAGTATAACCTTATCGGCATTGTAAAAGAGAATGGGAAAAATATCTTGTTTGCTGATATAAACGGCGAAATGCTAAAGGTGCAGGGCAACTTCAAGCGAATATTTTTGCGGGTAAGCGTTTCGGCAGAAGAAAAAAGCAACCGCTTTTACTACAGCACGGACAACAAAACCTACCAAGCCATAGGGGAAAAATTTATCGCCAACAATGGCTTTTGGAAAGGCCCCAAGCTCGGTCTGTTCAGCTACAACGAAAAAGTCGCCGGCGGCAGCGCCCACTTTGATTGGTTTCTGTACGAGCACGACGGGCCTAAGCCGTGATTTGTAAGCCCTCTCTGTGGCTCTCTGTGGCTCTCTGTGAAATAGTTATTACACAGAGTTACACAGAGGTTTCACAGAGAGCCACAGAGGAAAGCAAACCTCAGCAGGCTACTTATTTTTGCATTGCTAAATATCAACAAAAAAAACGATAACCAGTAAGCACAATCAACCAAATGAAAAAAAATATCATACTCGTAGCGGGGTTGTTGGCATCCTCAACCCTATTTGCAAGGCAGTACAGCATCAACGACTTTGGGGCAACGCCCGACTCTGCCGTTTTGAGTACGCAGGCAATACAAAAAGCAATAGACGCTTGTTCGGCAAGTGGCGGTGGGCAGGTTGTAGTGCCTGCCGGATGCTACAAGACAGGGTCGATTTTCCTGAAAAGCAAGGTTGACTTTCACCTCGAAAGCGGGGCTGTGCTGTGGGGTAGCAGAAGCCTTGACGACTATACCAAGGTGAAGCCCGCTTACACCTCCCTGCGCACGCAAGAGGCAACCATACAGCTGATATATGCAGAGAATGTGGCAAATGTTTCAATCACCGGACAGGGAGCTATCGACGGACAAGGAAGCGGCTTTGAGAAGCTAACGTGGAACGACGAAGGCATCACCCGCCCGCACCTCCTGCGCTTTGTTACCTGCAGCAACGTGGTGATACAGGGCGTAACGCTGAGAAACTCCGGCTGCTGGATGCAGCATTACCTCGCCTGCGAAAATTTACAAATCAGCGGAGTGCGCATATTCAACCGCAACAACTACAACAACGACGCGCTTGATATTGACGGCTGCCGCAACGTAACGGTATCCGACGTCATAGCCGATTCGGACGACGACGGTATTACCCTGAAAAGCGCCTCCCCCAAACCTTGCGAAAATATCGCCATCACAGGCTGCGTGATTAGCAGCCGCTGCAACGCCATCAAGTTAGGAACTGAAACAAACGGAGGATTCCGAAACATCAACATTTCCGGCTGCGTGGTCAAGCCGTCGGAGGTAGCAGCGCCGGCTTTCTTTGGGCGCGAAGGGGGTACTTCGGCTATTTCCCTCGAAATTGTAGATGGCGGAGTGATGGAGGGCGTATCCGTCTCAAACATTACGGTCGACGGGACGGAATCGCCGCTATTCATTCGCTTGGCAAATAGGGCGCGCTCCTACCGCAAAGAGCTTACGGTTGACCACGTTGGTCAAATTAATGCAGTACTTATCAGCAATGTACACATACGCAATGCCGGCAAAACAGGCTGCTCTATAACCGGCCTGCCTCAGCGCCCCGTCAGCAATATTCGGCTGAGCAATATCGTATATGAGCAGGCGGGTGGCGGAACGGTGGACGACGCTAACAGGCTGGTTGAAGAAAAGCCGGAGGAATACCCCGAAGCCACCATGTTCGGCACGCTCCCGGCCTACGGCTTCTACATTCGCCACGCCGCCAACATCACGTTTGAGGGTGTGGCGCTGACCGCAGCAACCGCCGATGCTCGTCCGGCGCTATACCTTGAGGATGTGGAGGGGGCTGTGCTCGGCAGCATGCAGCTGCAAGGCGGCGAAAAGGCAAAGGCTAACATTCGCCTGAAAGCAAGCAGGAATATCTTTATTGAGGAGCCAATAGCAGGCGGCAAGCTCGGCGCGACCATAGAGCGCGACCAAGTTAGCACAGTTATTGAACGAAAATGACATATGCTGAAAACAGGCTAAAGCATTGAGCTATACTCAACTCCCAGCTACTTTTTCACCAGCACATTTTCGTACCCTTCTATTATATCTTTTTCTTTAATATCGTTAAAGTTGGTCAGGTTCAACCCGCAGTCAAATCCGGTGGTCACCTCCTTCACATCGTCTTTGAATCGCTTGAGCGAGGCCAGCTCCCCGTCGTGCAGCACAATGCCGTCGCGGATTACGCGCACTTTAGTGTTGCGGGTAATCTTGCCCTCGCGCACAATGCAGCCGGCCACCGTACCCACCTTGGTAACGCGAAATACTTGCAGCACCTCTACCGAGCAAACTACCTCTTCTTTGTACTCCGGCGCGCGCATGCCCTCAATAGCGTCTTTGATTTCGTTGATAGCGTCGTAGATGATGGAGTAGGTGCGCACCTCAATCTCCTCCTGCTCGGCCAGCTTGCGGGTAACAGCCGATGGGCGCACCTGAAATCCCACAATGATAGCTTCCGAAGCGACAGCCAGGTGCACGTCGCTCTCCGAAATAGCGCCCACAGCCTTGTGGATTACGTTTACCTGCACCTGCTCCGTTGATAGCTTGAGCAGCGCGTCGGTCAGCGCTTCCACCGAGCCGTCTACGTCGGCTTTTACAATAATGTTGAGCTCCTTGAAGTTGCCGATGGCAAGGCGGCGGCCTATTTCGTCGAGGGTGATATGCTTTTGCGTACGCAGCCCCTGCTCGCGCTTCAGCTGCTCGCGCTTGTTGGCAATTTCTCTTGCCTCGCGCTCGTCGGACATAGCGTTGAATGTTTCGCCTGCCGTTGGCGCGCCGTTTAAGCCAAGTATTTCTACAGGCGTAGAGGGGTAAGCCTCGGTAATTTTGTTGCCGCGCTCGTTGTACATTGCCTTCACGCGGCCGGTGTACTGTCCGGAGAGAATCACATCGCCAACGTGTAGCGTGCCGTTGTGCACCAGCATTCGCGACACGTAGCCGCGCCCTTTGTCGAGCAACGATTCGATGATGGTGCCCTGCGCGCGCTTGTTGGGGTTAGCTTTCAACTCTAGCATATCGGCTTCGAGCAGCACCTTTTCCAGCAGCTTGTCAACGTTTATGCCTTGCTTGGCCGATATTTCCTGCACCTGATACTTTCCGCCCCAGTCCTCCACCAGATAGTTCATCGTTGAGAGCTGCTCGCGGATTCTGTCGGGGTTAGCGCCCGGCTTATCAATTTTATTTATGGCAAAAATCATGGGAACGCCTGCCGCCACCGCGTGGTTAATAGCTTCCACCGTTTGGGGCATCACGCTGTCGTCTGCCGCCACAATGATGATGGCAACATCGGTAATCTGGGCTCCGCGCGCGCGCATGGCGGTAAAGGCTTCGTGGCCGGGGGTATCGAGAAATGTTATCACGCGGCCGTCGCCCAGCTCCACGTGGTAAGCGCCTATGTGCTGGGTTATGCCACCCGCTTCACCCGCAATCACGTTAGAGCGGCGAATATTGTCGAGGAGCGACGTTTTGCCGTGGTCAACGTGCCCCATAACCGTAACGATAGGCGGGCGCGGTAGTAAATCCTCAGGCTTGTCGGCCTCCTGCTCTATAACGCCCTGCGTGTCGGCAGTAACAAACTCCACCTGATGACCAAAGTTCTCCGCAATCAGCGCAATTGCCTCTGCATCCAAGCGCTGGTTGATGGATACCATGAGACCAAGGTTCATGCAGGCGCCTATAACCTCGTTGACCGAAATATCCATCATGCGCGACAAGTCGTTGGCGGTAACAAACTCCGAGAGGCGGAGTATTTGCCTATCCTGCTCGCGCTGCTCTATCTCCTCCTGCATACGCTGGCTGATAGCCTCTCGCTTGTCGCGGCGGTGCTTGGCGGCAACCTTGTGCTTGGACGTTTTTTCAAGCATTTTGGCCAGCGTATCCTTTATTTGCTTGTCCACATCCTCGGCGTTCACCTCCTGACGGAATGGACGCTTGGCCTTTTTCTTGGTATCTTTCTTTTGCTGCTCGTGCTGCTGCTTGGCAACCTCCTTGCCCTCCTTTACCACGTTCACGGCAACGCCTTTGATACGCTTGCGCTTACCCTTGCGGCGGCCATGCTTGGCGTCTACATCTTCTTTTCGGAACAAGCTAAGGTCTATTTTTTCGCCCGTAAATTTCGGGCCCTCCAGCTTATCTGCCTTTGTGGGGATAAACTCTATTTCTTTTCGAGCAGGAAGAACTTCCGGTTGGGCTGCGGGCGTAGCAGGCTGGGTTGCAGGTTTTGCAGGTTGGGCTGCGGGTATTTTTTCCCTTCCTTTTCCTCTTGCATCTTCCCTCTCTCTGCGGGCTTCCTGACTTTTTGCACCTCTAGACCTCCTCTTCTTCCCCCTTTTTGACGACGTAGCAAGCGCGTCCAAGTCTATTTTACCTACTACTTTTACTGTCCCTGCTCCAGCTCCTTTTTCTGTTTCTGTTTCTGTTTCTGATTTTGATTCAGGAAGTTCGGTAGATTTGGTATCCAATTCGTTTT
>JAIRXY010000286.1 GCA_031268055.1 Prevotellaceae bacterium
GACACCCAATGTCAAAGTCAGGTGCAAAGGTAAAAATGGATTTTTGCTTATGCAATCCCCATTTATGGTGATTTTTTCACCCCTCTCCGTCGGCACAAGGTTGCAATCCATGTCAACATAAATGGATATTTGGGATAAAAAAGGAGAGCGCCTTTTTGAAGGGCGCTCTCCTTTCATTTTACAGTCGAAAAAAAACCGCAGCAAGTTATCCTGCCACATCTGTTATCACTGCCTTTTTTTCTTTTTTAGAGGCAATTCTCTGCATATCTTCCATTGAGCCTACTATGAGGCGGTCGAAATCGCGCAGGCCTGTACCGGCAGGTATCAGGTGTCCGCAGATAACATTTTCCTTCAACCCCGCCAGCGTATCCACCTTGCCGTTTATGGCGGCTTCGTTGAGCACCTTGGTTGTTTCCTGGAACGAGGCGGCCGACATAAAGCTGCGAATTTGCAGCGCAGCACGGGTAATGCCTTGCAGCACCTGCGACGATGTTGCCGGCATAGCGTCCCGCGCATCCACGGGCTTGAGGTCTTTGCGCTTGAGCATTGAGTTTTCGTCGCGCAGCTTGCGAGCTGTTACGATTTGCCCAACCTTCAGCTCGGCAGAGTCACCGGCTTCTATCACCACTTTTTTGTCAAAAATCCAGTCGTTTTCCTGCATGAACTCCCACCTGTCCACAACTTCCTTTTCGAGGAAGCGGGTATCACCGGCATCGGCAATTTCTACCTTGCGCATCATTTGTCGCACTATCACCTCAAAGTGCTTATCGTTAATCTTTACACCTTGCAGGCGGTACACTTCCTGTACTTCGTTCACAATATACTCCTGCACCTTGGTTGGCCCCAGAATTTTCAGGATGTCGTCCGGCGTTATAGCGCCGTCGGAGAGCGGAGTGCCGGCGCGAACAAAGTCATTTTCCTGCACCAGAATTTGCTTGGATAGCGGCACGAGGTAGTGCTTTTCCTCGCCTGTTTTGGAGGTAATGACAATTTCGCGGTTGCCGCGCTTGATTTTGCCCAGCAGCACTTCACCGTCAATTTCCGATACCACAGCGGGGTTGCTTGGGTTGCGCGCTTCAAAGAGCTCCGTTACGCGGGGTAATCCACCGGTAATGTCGCCTGCCTTGCCAACGGCGCGGGGGATTTTCACCAGCACGTCGCCAATTTTCACCTCCTGCTCAGGGTCTACCACAATGTGAGCGCCCACGGGCAGGTTGTAGCTCTTGACTTCCTCGCCGTTTTTATCGACTATCTTCACCAGCGGGTTTTTGGTTTTGTCGCGCGACTCTACAATTACCTTTTCGCTGTAGCCTGTTTGGTCGTCGGTTTCCTCCTTGTAGGTGATGTCCTTTATCAGGCTTTCGAACTCTACCGTACCGGCGTACTCCGAGATGATAACGGCGTTGTAGGGGTCCCACTCGCAAATGAGCTCGCCTTTTTTCACCTCAACGCCGCTCTTGAAGAACAGCGTAGTGCCGTAGGGCACGGTGTGCGTGTAGAGGGCAGCGCCGGTGTTTTTGTCGATAATGTACATTTCGGCTAAGCGGCCTATCGCCACATCTACCTTGCCGTTTTCGCTTTGCTTTTCGATGGTGCGCAGCTCGTCTATTCGCAGTATGCCGTCGTAGCGGGCTATTACCTTCGAGTCGCTCATCACGTTGGAGGCCGTACCGCCCACGTGGAATGTACGCAGCGTGAGCTGTGTCCCCGGCTCGCCGATAGATTGCGCGGCGATTACGCCAACGGCTTCTCCCTTTTGTACCATGCGTCCGGTGGCAAGGTTGCGGCCGTAGCACTTGGCGCAAACGCCTTTCTTGGATTCGCAGGTAAGCACCGAGCGAATCTCGACTTGCTCAATGGGCGATTCTTCTATTGCGCGGGCTATATCTTCGGTGATTTCGTCTCCGGCCTTTACCAGCATTTCGTTTGTCAACGGGTTTATCACGTCGTGCACCGAGGTGCGGCCGAGTATTCGCTCAGCGAGCGAGACTACCACATCCTCGTTGTTCTTTATGGCCGAGGCCAGCAGCCCGCGTAGCGTTCCGCAGTCGTTTTCGTTGATAATCACATCGTGCGACACGTCCACCAAGCGGCGCGTGAGGTACCCTGCGTCGGCGGTTTTGAGCGCTGTATCAGCCAAGCCCTTGCGAGCGCCGTGGGTAGAGATGAAGTACTCCAGCACCGACAGCCCTTCCTTGAAGTTCGACAAGATAGGGTTTTCGATAATCTGTGCCGTTTCTGCACCTGATTTTTGGGGCTTGGCCATCAGGCCGCGCATCCCCGATAGCTGCCGGATTTGCTCTTTCGAGCCGCGGGCGCCGGAGTCAAGCATCATGTACACCGAGTTGAAGCCGTGGTTGTCCGAGGTCAGCTGCTTCATCAGGATTTGGGTTAGCTTGGCGTTGGTATGCGTCCACACGTCAATCACTTGGTTGTAGCGCTCGTTGTTGGTGATAAAGCCCATGCTGTAGTTATTCTCTACCTCCTCCACTTGGCTGTAGCCTTCCTGCACCAACTCCAGCTTTTCTTTGGGGATAATAACGTCCTCCAAGTTGAACGACAGGCCGCCGCGGAACGCCATCTGGTAGCCCAAGTCCTTAATGTCGTCAAGGAATTTGGCGGTGGTAGCGATGTTGGTCTTTTTGATGATTAGGCCAATGATGTCGCGAAGCGATTTTTTTGTCAGCAGCTCGTTGAGGTAGCCTACCTCCTTGGGTACGTACTGGTTGAAGATGATGCGCCCCACCGTTGTTTCGATTACCTCGTGCTTGTAGGTGTTGGTTGCCTCCTGCCAAATAGGGTAGCGCACCTTTACAATGGCGTGCAGGTTGACGGCCTTTTCGTTGTAGGCAATGAGCACCTCTTCTGTTCCGTAGAAAGTCAGGTTTTCTCCCTTTGCTCCTTTAAGCGGCTTGGTAATGTAGTAGAGCCCAAGCACCATGTCCTGCGAGGGTACGGTGATAGGCGCTCCGTTTGCCGGGTTCAGGATGTTGTGCGACCCCAGCATGAGCAGCTGCGCCTCAAGAATGGCAGCGTTGCCCAGCGGGAGGTGTACCGCCATTTGGTCGCCGTCAAAGTCGGCGTTGAACGCGGTGCACGATAGCGGGTGGAGCTGGATAGCTTTACCCTCAATCAGGCGGGGTTGGAACGCCTGAATACCCAAGCGGTGTAGCGTTGGCGCGCGGTTGAGCAGCACGGGGTGTCCCTTCATCACATTCTCCAGAATGTCGAATATTACGGGGTCTTTGCGGTCAACTATTTTTTTTGCCGATTTTACGGTTTTGACGATGCCGCGCTCTATGAGCTTTCGGATAACGAAAGGCTTGTAGAGCTCTGCGGCCATTTCTTTGGGCAAACCGCACTCGTGCATTTTGAGCTCGGGGCCTACCACAATCACCGAGCGCGCCGAGTAGTCAACGCGCTTACCCAGCAGGTTCTGGCGGAAGCGACCTTGCTTTCCTTTCAGGCTATCGCTCAAGGATTTTAGGGCGCGGTTAGATTCCGTTTTTACGGCGTTGGATTTGCGCGAGTTGTCGAACAGCGAATCTACGGCTTCTTGGAGCATACGCTTTTCGTTGCGCAGGATTACCTCGGGCGCTTTGATTTCGATAAGCCTTTTCAGGCGGTTATTGCGAATGATTACGCGGCGGTAGAGGTCGTTCAAGTCCGATGTGGCAAAGCGGCCACCGTCGAGCGGCACCAGCGGGCGCAGCTCCGGCGGGATGACCGGCAGCACTTTCATAATCATCCATTCGGGCTTGTTTACCTCGCTCGATTCGCGGAAAGATTCTACCTCCCGCAGGCGCTTGAGCGCGTCTGTTTTGCGCTGCTGCGAGGTCTCGCGGCTTGCGCGGTCGCGCAGGGTGAACGACAGTTCGTTGAGGTTTATGCGCTGAAGCAGCAGGTAGATAGCCTCGGCGCCCATGCCGGCAATAAACTTGTTGGGGTCGCTATCGTCCAAGTGGGCATTGTCCTTGGGGAGCTGCTCCATGATTTGCAGGTACTCCTCTTCGGTCAGCAGGTCGTTGGTGTTGACGCCTTGCGATTCCATAACGCCCGGCTGCACCACCACGTAGCGCTCGTAGTAGATTACGGCATCCAGCTTTTTGGTTGGGATACCGAGCAGGTAGCCAATTTTGTTTGGCAGCGAGCGGAAGTACCAGATGTGCGCCACCGGCACCACCAGCGTGATATGCCCCATTCGCTCGCGGCGCACTTTTTTCTCCGTCACCTCTACGCCGCAGCGGTCGCACACGATGCCCTTGTAGCGAATACGCTTGTACTTTCCGCAGTGGCATTCGTAGTCCTTTACCGGGCCAAAAATGCGCTCACAGAAAAGGCCATCGCGCTCCGGCTTGTACGTGCGGTAGTTGATGGTTTCCGGTTTAAGCACTTCGCCGCTCGATAGCGACAGAATTTGCTCCGGAGAGGCAAGGCTTATGCTTATTTGGCTAAAATTGCTCTTGAGCTTAGTCTCTTTTTTCATTATAATCCAATGATTCAGATTTCAGATTTTGCAACAGCAAGTTGCAGTTTCATAAATTTTCAATTCAAAAATCAGTGTCTACCGGCGTTAGCTAGTCCAGCCCAATATTCAGCCCTAAACCGCGCAACTCGTGCAGCAGCACGTTGAGCGATTCGGGAAGCCCCGGTATGGGCATTGGGTCGCCCTTCACGATAGTTTCGTAGGTTTTGGCTCTGCCCACCACGTCGTCGGATTTCACCGTAAGGATTTCCTGCAAAATGTTGGCTGCGCCAAACGCCTCAAGCGCCCACACCTCCATCTCACCGAAGCGTTGGCCGCCAAACTGAGCTTTACCGCCCAGCGGCTGCTGCGTGATGAGCGAGTAGGGGCCAATGGAGCGCGCGTGCATCTTATCGTCCACCATGTGACCGAGCTTAATCATGTAGATAACGCCCACGGTGGCTGGCTGGTCAAACCTTTCGCCGGTGCCTCCGTCGTGCAGGTACGTTTTGCCAAAGCGCGGAACGCCGGCCTTGTCGGTGTACTCGGTCAGGTGCTCCAGCTGCGCGCCGTCAAAGATAGGCGTTGCAAACTTCATTCCCATTTGCTTGCCAGCCCAGCCCAGCACCGTTTCGTATATCTGGCCGAGGTTCATGCGCGAGGGCACGCCCAGGGGGTTAAGCACAATATCCACGATGGTGCCGTCTTCGAGGAACGGCATATCTTCGTCGCGCACCACGCGCGCTACGATACCCTTGTTACCGTGACGGCCTGCCATTTTATCGCCCACCGTAATTTTGCGCTTTTTGGCAATGTAAACCTTTGCCATTTGAACGATAGCGCTTGGCAGCTCGTCGCCAATGGTGAGGTTGTACTTTTTACGCTTTATGATGGCGTCCAGCTCCTTGTACTTAATCAGGTAGTTGTTGACAAGCCTGCGTATCAGGTTATTCTTTTCTTTATCCGTAGTCCACTTGGTAGCGTTTATGTTGGTGTAATCCAAGTCCATGAGCAGGCGTTGCGTGAACTTAACGCCCCTGGCCACTACCTCTGTGCCAAAATAGTCCGACACGCCCTGCGAAATTTTACCGTTTACCAGCGTAAACAGCTTTTCCACCAAGGACGTTTTTAGCGTTTGAGCCTTGGTTTCCATTTCGTTATCGAGCTTTTGCAGCAGCTGACGTTCGCTTGCCTTTGTTTTCTTATCCTCTTTGGTAACGCGCGAGAAGAGCTTCTTATCCACCACCGTACCGTAGAGCGAGGGGGACGCTTTCAGCGAGGCGTCCTTCACGTCGCCTGCCTTATCGCCGAATATGGCGCGTAGCAGCTTTTCTTCGGGCGAGGGGTCGCTTTCGCCCTTTGGCGTAATTTTACCGATAAGAATATCGCCGGGAACAACCGTAGCGCCAACGCGAATAAGTCCGTTTTCGTCGAGGTTGCGCGTTGCCTCTTCGCTCACGTTGGGGATGTCCGAGGTAAGCTCCTCCATGCCGCGCTTGGTGTCGCGCACCTCCATGATGTGCTCGTCGATGTGTATGGAGGTAAAAACGTCCTCGCGCACCAGCCTTTCGGAGAGCACAATTGCATCTTCAAAGTTGTAGCCTTTCCACGGCATGAACGCCACCTTTAGGTTACGCCCCAGCGCCAGCTCTCCGCCTTGCGTTGAGTAGCCCTCGGTCATCAGCTGGCCTTTGGTCACCTTTTGTCCTTTGCGCACCACGGGGCGCAAGTTGATGCAGGTATTCTGGTTGGTTTTCTGGTATTTTGTAATTTTGTACGCCACCAAATCGGAGTCAAAGGAGACAAACCTTTCTTCCTCCGTGTAGTCGTACCTCACGTGAATTTCGCGCGAATCAACGTATTCCACCACGCCGTCGCGCTCGGCCATTATTTGGGTACGGCTATCGCGCACCACTTCGCCTTCCAGCCCTGTACCCACAATAGGCGCTTCGGGGCGGATGAGCGGAACAGCCTGCCGCATCATGTTTGCCCCCATGAGGGCGCGGTTGGCGTCGTCGTTTTCAAGGAATGGAATAAGCGAGGCCGCAATGGAGGCAATCTGGTTAGGGGCTACGTCCATCAGCTCTATTTTGTCCGGCTCTGTTACCGGATAGTCGGCCTCAAGGCGACATTTTATGCGGGTATCAACAAAGTTCCCTTCGCCGTCGATAATGGAGTTGGCCTGTGCAATAATTTTGTTTTCCTCCTCCTCGGCGCTCATGTACACCACTTCGCTGTTGGAGAGGTTTACCTTGCCGTTGTCCACCTTGCGGTAGGGCGTTTCGATAAAGCCGAGTTTGTTAATTTTGGCGTAAACGCAGAGCGAGGATATCAGTCCGATGTTGGGCCCTTCGGGTGTTTCAATGGGGCACAGGCGGCCGTAGTGCGTATAGTGCACGTCGCGCACCTCGAAGCCTGCACGCTCGCGGCTCAATCCGCCGGGGCCGAGCGCCGACAGGCGGCGCTTATGCGTAACCTCGGTGAGCAGGTTGGTTTGGTCCATGAACTGCGAGAGCTGGTTGGTACCAAAAAACGAGTTGATAACCGACGATAGCGTTTTGGCGTTAATCAGGTCGATAGGCGTAAACACCTCGTTGTCGCGCACGTTCATGCGCTCGCGGATGGTGCGCGACATGCGCGCCAGCCCAACGCTAAACTGGTTGGCGAGCTGCTCTCCCACGGTGCGCACGCGGCGGTTGCTCAGGTGGTCAATATCATCCACATCGGCCTTGGAGTTGATGAGCTGGATGAGGTGGCGGATGATGGCAATCATGTCGTCTTTGGTCAGCACTCTGGTGTCGGTTGGGATGGTCAGGTTGAGCTTGGTGTTTATGCGGTAGCGCCCCACGTCGCCCAAGTCGTAGCGCTTGTCGGAGAAGAAGAGCTTGTCGATAACGTCGCGCGCCGTGGCCTCATCGGGTGGCTCCGAGTTGCGCAGCTGGCGGTAGATGTACACCACTGCTTCTTTTTCCGAGTTGCAGGGGTCTTTTTGCATGGTATTCAGGATGAGAGAATACTCTGCGGCGTTTTGACCTTCTTTGTGCAGCAAAATAGACTTGGCGTCCGATTCAAGGATATGCTCAATATGCTCCTTTCCGAGCACCACCTCGCGGTCAATTACCACCTCGTTGCGCTCAATGGAGACCACCTCGCCCGTATCTTCGTCCACAAAATCTTCAATCCACGATTTGAGCACGCGGGCGGCAAGGCGGCGGCCGATGTACTTGTTGAGCGTACTTTTGGAGACTTTCACCTCGTCGGCCAACCCAAATATTTCCAGAATATCTTTGTCCGATTCGTAGCCTATTGCGCGCAGCAGCGTTGTCACCGGCAGCTTCTTTTTGCGGTCGATGTAGGCGTACATTACGTTGTTGATGTCGGTAGCAAATTCAATCCACGAGCCCTTAAAGGGGATAATACGGGCTGAGTAGAGCTTTGCTCCGTTGGCGTGCGTGCTTTGGCCAAAGAATACGCCTGGCGAGCGGTGCAGCTGCGACACCACTACGCGCTCCGCGCCGTTGATAACGAATGTGCCGCGCGGCGTCATGTAGGGGATAGTGCCCAGGTAAACATCCTGTATTACGGTATCAAAATCCTCGTGCTCGGGGTCGGTACAGTAAAGCTTGAGCTTAGCTTTGAGCGGAACGCTGTAGGTTAGCCCCCGCTCAAGGCACTCGTCTATGCTGTAGCGTGGAGGGTCTATGAAGTAGTCAACGAACTCCAGCACAAAGTTGTTGCGGGTATCGGTAATAGGAAAATTCTCTTGAAAAACCTTGAATAGGCCTTCGCTTTTTCGGTTTTCGGGAGTTGTTTCAAGCTGAAAAAAATCCTGAAACGATTTCAGCTGCACTTCCAAAAAATCGGGATGTTCAAATTTATTTTTTATGGTAGCGAAGCTGATGCGCTCGGTAGCATTGTTTTGTGAGAGCATGTTTTGTATATATTGAAAGATAAGATGTTGAACGCTAAAAACTACTCATGTAAACAGCAATAGGCTTAGAACTTCATGTTTGCGAAGTTCTAAACCTAACGAATTCATGGCGAAGAAGTTGCTATTTAACTTCAACTTCTGCCCCTACCTCTTCGAGCTGCTTTTTTATGGTTTCGGCGTCAGCCTTTGAAACTTTTTCCTTTATAGGCTTTGGGGCGGCGTCAACCAAGTCTTTTGCCTCCTTCAAGCCAAGCGCGGTAATTTCCTTTACCACCTTTACCACCTGTAGCTTGTTGCCGCCGGCGCTCTTGAGGATTACGTCAAATTCGGTTTGTTCTGCGGCAGCGGCAGCGCCACCAGCGGCAGGAGCTGCAACAGCCACGGCAGCGGCAGCGGGCTCAATGCCATACTCTTCTTTCAAAATTTTTGCGAGTTCACTTACTTCTTTTACGGTAAGGTTTACCAGCTCTTCTGCTAAATTTTTTACGTCAGCCATTTTTTTATGTTTTTTTTGAGTGTTAGTTTACTAAAAAAATTGCCACCCTATTTTTACAATGCCGGCCGGGCGGACTTGGCGTGTTATTGTCTTGATAGCTTCATGTGCTGCGCTATGCTATGCTGCGCGCGTTTCGAGCGTTTTTACAAGCCCTGCAAGCGTATGCTCGCCTGATTGCAGCGCTGAGATAACGTTCTTGGCGGGCGACTGTAGCAGCGCTACAACGTCGGCTACGAGCTCGTGGTGGCTCTTGATGTTCACCAGCTCATCGAGCAGTTGGTCGCCTATGTACAGCGATTCTTGCACGTAAGCAGCCTTGAGCACAGGGCGCTCGCTGGTGGCGCGAAATTCTTTGATGAGCTTCGCCGGTACGTTTCCCACTTCGGTAAACATAATGGACGTAGCGCCTTTAAGAACGCCAAAAATATCGGCCTCTCCGAAGCCTATTTTTTCCAGCGCCTTGTGCAGCAAAGTATTTTTTACCACTACCAGCTTTATCTGTTTTTCAAAGCACTTTCTCCTTAGCTCGGTCGTTTTCTCAGCGTTCAGCGTCGAAATGTCCACAAGGTAAAAGTTTGGAGTTTCCTTGAGAAGCTCGGCTAACCTATCAATAATAACGTTTTTGTCTTCTTTTTTCATAATGGGTTTTTGTTACTACGATTTAAGGTCTTCAACCGACTTGGGGTCAATAGCCAAGCCGGGGCTCATCGTCGATGAAATGGTTATGCCTCTGAGGTAAGTACCCTTGGCGGTCGATGGCTTGAGCTTCACAATGGTATGAATAAGCTCTTTGGCGTTCTCGGCTATTTTTTCGGGGTCAAACGACACCTTCCCTATAGCCGCGTGAACTATGCCGGTTTTATCAACCTTAAAGTCGATTTTGCCGGCTTTCACCTCCTGCACAGCCTTGCCCACCTCCATAGTAACCGTACCGGTTTTGGGGTTAGGCATCAGGCCGCGTGGCCCGAGGATTTTTCCTAACGCGCCGATTTTGGCCATTACGCTGGGCATGGTAATTATCACATCAACATCAGTCCACCCACCTTTGATTTTTTCGATGTAGTCGTCCAATCCAACGTGGTCTGCGCCGGCAGCTTTGGCTTCGGCTTCCTTGTCGGGCGTGCAGAGCGTCAGCACGCGCACGTTTTTTCCCGTACCGTGCGGTAGCGCAACTACGCCGCGAACCATCTGGTTGGATTTTTTTGGGTCTACCCCCAAGCGAACTGCAACGTCAACCGACGCGTCAAACTTTGTAAAGGAAATATCCTTCAAAAGGTTAGCTGCCTCGGCGAGCTTATAGTGCTTGCCCGGTTCGACCTTTCCTAAAACAACTTTTCTATTTTTTGTAGGCTTCATTTCTTAAAAGAAATTTTTAATTTACACATTAGCAGGAAATTCGCCTTTCACCTCAATGCCCATGCTCCGCGCTGTACCGGCAACCATGCTCATTGCCGACTTTACCGTGAAAGCGTTCATGTCGGGCATCTTGCCTTCGGCAATTACCTTTACTTGCTCCCACGTAACGTTGGCTACTTTTTTGCGGTTGGGTTCGGCGGAGCCGCCTTTTTTTATGTCTAACTTGGAGACTTCCTTGAGCTGAACTGCAATGGGGGGCTGCTTGACGATAAAGTCAAACGACTTGTCTTTGTAAACAGTAATAACCACAGGCAGCACCTTACCGGCGCGGTCCTGCGTTCTTGCGTTGAACTGCTTACAAAACTCCATGATGTTCACGCCCTTAGAACCCAGCGCTGGGCCTACAGGAGGCGAAGGGTTGGCTGCCCCACCTTTAATCTGTAGCTTAATAAAACCCGCTACTTCTTTTGCCATTTTTTGATTCGTTTTAAAGTTTTGTTCTCTCTCGTGTGTCCCGCAATCCCTATTGGAAGCTGAGCTTGCAGGCTATTTCAAATGTGCGTAACATTCTGTTGTAAATCATCCAAGAGCTTACTCCTTCTCCACTTGGAGGAAGCTTAACTCGAGCGGTGTTTTGCGGCCAAATATTTTGACCATCACCTTTAGCTTTTTCTTTTCTTCGTTTATTTCTTCAATGGTGCCGGAAAAGCTGTTGAACGGCCCGTCAATAACCTTCACGGCATCGCCAACGTAGAACGGCGTAGTTATTTGCTCCTCCTTGTCCTGAATTTCGTCCACGCTTCCCAACATTCGGCTAACCTCGCTGGGGCGGAGGGGGATTGCAGTACCCTTTTTGGCGCCATCGCCCAAGAACCCGATAACGTTGGGAATATCCAGCAGGATAAGCTGAATTTCGCCGTTGAGCACCATTTCTACGAACACGTAACCCGGAAAAAGAAGGCGATCTTTGCTAACCTTTTTTCCGTTGCGTATCTGGTAAACTTTTTCGACAGGGATAAGCACCTGAAAAATATGATTTTCAAGGTGCAACCTTCTCACTTCGTTGTCTATGCACTCCTTTGCCTTTTTCTCCTTACCTCCTATGGCGCGCAGCACATACCACATTTTTTTTGAATTTTCGCCCTCTGTCATTACTACGGTTTTTTATTTAGTAAAGAATGCTGTAAATGCCTTCCATGCCATGCTGGAATACGAAGTCCATGGCAAAAATAACCAGCGCAAAAATAAGAGAAGCCACCATTACCAGCGCAGCGCTTGCCTGCAAGCTGCTCCACGTAGGCCACGTTACCTTATTTACCAGCTCGTTGTACGATTCTTTGATGTAGTTTATCATAGCAATATTTTTTTGCGTTTTTTGCAGGGGCAGAGAGAATCGAACTCCCACCAAAGGTTTTGGAGACCTTCGTTCTACCATTAAACTATGCCCCTGTATTTGCCATAAAATAGTTAGCTCCTGTTATAGTAGGAGCTAACTATCCGATTTTACTTAATCCGGCAAGCCAAGAATTACTCCAAAATCTTGGTAATCTGACCGGCGCCTACGGTGCGGCCGCCCTCGCGGATAGCGAAGCGGAGACCTTCGTGCATGGCCACGGGCGTAATCAGCGTTACGTTGATGGTAACGTTGTCGCCCGGCATCACCATTTCTACGCCCTCCGGCAAGTCAACCTCGCCCGTTACGTCGAGCGTGCGGAGGTAGAACTGCGGACGATACTTGTTTTGGAACGGTGTGTGGCGTCCGCCCTCCTCTTTTTTCAGCACGTAAATTTCGGCCGAGAATCTGGTGTGCGGAGTTACCGAGGCGGGTTTGGCAATAACCATACCGCGGCGGATTTCCTTCTTGTCGATACCGCGCAGCAGCAGGCCTACGTTGTCGCCGGCCTCGCCTCTGTCAAGAATCTTGCGGAACATTTCAACGCCGGTTACCACGCTCTTCTTTGGTTTTTCGCCAAGACCAATGATTTCAACCTCGTTGTTGACCTCAATAACGCCGGTCTCAATACGGCCGGTGGCAACGGTGCCGCGCCCCGTGATGGAGAACACGTCTTCAACAGGCATCAAGAAAGGCTTTTCGATGTCGCGAGGGGGAACGGGGATGTAGGAATCCACGGCTTCCATCAGCTCTATCACCTTGGCCTCCCACTGTGGGTCGCCGTTGAGCGCGCCAAGCGCAGAGCCGCGGATGATGGGGGCAGAATCGCCGTCGTACTTGTAGAACGAAAGCAGCTCGCGCAGCTCCATTTCCACGAGGTCGAGCATTTCGGGGTCGTCCACAAGGTCTACCTTATTCATGAATACCAGCACTTTGGGAACGTTCACTTGGCAAGCCAAGAGGATATGCTCGCGCGTTTGCGGCATGGGGCCGTCGGTAGCGGCGCAAACAAGAATAGCGCCGTCCATTTGAGCGGCGCCGGTAACCATGTTCTTAACGTAGTCGGCGTGGCCGGGGCAGTCTACGTGCGCGTAGTGGCGATTTTTGGTTTGGTACTCCACATGCGCCGTGTTGATGGTGATGCCGCGCTCTTTTTCTTCGGGGGCGTTGTCGATAGACGCAAAATCGCGAATCTCCGACAAACCTTGCTTGGCCAAAACCGTGGTGATGGCTGCCGTAAGCGTGGTTTTACCGTGGTCAACGTGACCAATCGTGCCGATGTTCACGTGCGGCTTCGTCTTTTCAAATTTTTCTTTTGCCATAGCTGTAAATGTTTAGTTATTAAATTTATTGTTGGTCTCGAAATTGTAGATGCATTACGATAAAAAAGAGCTGATGATGAGGATTGAACTCATGACCTCTTCCTTACCAAGGAAGTGCTCTACCACTGAGCTACATCAGCATTGGAGCGGAAGACGAGGTTCGAACTCGCGACCCTCAGCTTGGAAGGCTGATGCTCTACCAACTGAGCTACTTCCGCATTCAAATTTCTTGCCAAAATGAGCAAGCGCCACAGAAATGCTTGAGCATTTCCGGCGGCTGCCTGCTTTTATACGTGGGGGGAGGAGGATTCGAACCTCCGAAGTCGTAAGACAACAGATTTACAGTCTGTCCCATTTGACCGCTCTGGTATCCCCCCAAAATAAAATTGTATCAAAGAGCCGAGCCGATGGAGGGATTCGAACCCACGACCAGCTGATTACAAATCAGCTGCTCTGGCCAACTGAGCTACATCGGCATACATTCTGTAGGCGTTTTTCTCCACCAAAGTAGGCGTTTTCTCCACCAAAAAGGGGTACAAATGTAGCGTTTTTTATTGAAGTGGCAAACTTTTTCTATTTTTTTTTTGTGAAAAAGATGTGCAGGGTGGGCGCAAAGAAAGCTACCGAGCCTCTCTTTATTCATTAATGATTTAATTGCGAGTGTGTTATATAGAATTACTTTTGTTCATATTTTTATATTCCTATCGAGCAAAATTTGGGCTTGACGTTGTTCAGCGCCATGCTAAGCGACAGCCCTGCGCTTTTGCCGTCGTAGTAGGGTAGGAGCGTGAGCCTGTCGGATTGGGGGAGTAGACGCCAGCTCTTGAGCGGCTCAAAGTAGTACACCAAGTTGGTGGACAGTATGCCGATGCCTGCGCCTGCGAGCACGTCCGAAGCCCAGTGCCGCTGGTTGGTTGTGCGCAAAATGCCGACCGCCGTAGCCACAAAAAATCCGCTGTAGGCCAGCAGCCGGTTGGAGCTTTTAAATTCGTGGTACATCACCGTTGCCCCTACAAACGCAACGCTGGTATGGCCGGAGGGGTATGAATTGTAGCTTCCGTTGTTGGGGCGCTGCTCGCGGACGGTGTACTTTAGCGTTTGCACCACGGCGGCGCA
>JAIRXY010000101.1 GCA_031268055.1 Prevotellaceae bacterium
ACACCGATAAGGAAGAAACTATTATGCACCAAAACGTTCGGCTGTTTATCCTGCGCAACCTGCGGGTGGATATCGTCCGGAGCGGCAAAACCCGCCAGCGAAAAACGGTATACTGCGTAGAGCTGGATGAGCGCTTTATCCACAGCCTGACGCAGTACTTCGTGCGCGGCAAGATGGCCACGCTCGTTGAGCTGCGCAAAAGCAAGCTGGATATCCTGTACCTCAAGATGCTACAGTACAAGGAGAGCGCTTTCCTAAAGGGTAGCTACGCCGTAGAGCTGAAAAACTTTGGCGTGCTCTGCCAGTGGGCAGGCGTTGCCGAGCGCAAAAAGGACGGGCTGCCGGTTGCCAGCAAGAAGCGCAAGCAGCAGGTGATGGAGGCGCTGCGCGTGCTAAACGAGAAAACAGACCTGAGCTACACGTTTGAAGCGACCACCAGCAGGGGACAGAAATTTCCCTACACATTTCGCATAACCTTTAACAGCACTCCACAAGCGATAGCCCAAAAGGAGGAGGAAAACCGCAGCGATATGGCGCTCGTGTTTCAGGAGACGCTGATGCGAGACTTGTTTGACCTGTGGAAAATGTACCGGAACGGTGATGGCAACCCATACGACATCAACATTCAAGAGTTTAGCGATTGGCTCTGCGCAGATGCAGACTACGAGGAGAAAAAGAACGTGTACCTGGTGGCCGCCACAAAAATCTTTGGCAAGTGGAAGCCCGGGCAAACATCGCGGGAGGCGCAGTTCGGCAGGTGGTACATGCGGATGATTCAAAGTAAAAATAGCAACTCGGATTTGCTGCCTTAGCGGATTCGAAGTAAGCAAGGTAAATATTATAAAAATCAAAACAAATTACTATGAAAACAACTTTAGAGCAACTTTTGGCTGCCGAGCTAAGCGCAGGCAATGCGCCACTTAAGGATGCAATGGCAGACGCAGAAGCTAATACAATTGCTGATTTTATACAAAAATCTCCCAAAGCGCTCTCCTTTATTAAGGAGCAAGCCCTAGAAATTTGTATTGAGGCGGTAAGGCAGCATAAAGATGCGCTGCAATTTGTCAGCGAGCAAAATGTTAAGCATATTCCCGTATTTCTTCGCTTGGAGGCTGCTGAAAGCCCCAACGTTTCGCACAAAACGCTGGATATGCTGACCAAAGACGAAAGCGAAGCGGTGCGCATGAAAGCCGCAAGCAACCCTCAAGCTTCTTCTACAATGCTTGAAAAATTAGGGCAAGATAAAGCTCTCGGCGTTCGTTGGAGAGTTGCTGAAAATCTTAACACTCCGCCTGCGCTGCTCAACGAGTTGGCAAAAGATGAAAATATATCCATTCAAGCAAGAGTTGCCCAAAATCCCAACACCCCTTCCGATACGCTCGCCCTGCTGGCAAAAGGTAGCAGCGATATTGTATGCATGGTGGTTGCCGAAAACCCTAATACTTCACCCAAGGTGCTTGCCGCGCTGGTGAGCAGCCAAGATAAAATGGTTAGCAGCGTTGCCAGCAGGGCTGTCAAGGCAAAAATTCCTAACAAAATTGGGAACGTTGACATCACACCGGAGCAGCGGCAGGCGCTTCAGGAGGGCAAAAGCGTTACGCTATCCGGATTAGTAGACAAAGCCGGCAATGTGCACAATACGGTACATGTAGCTTTCGATAAGGAGGCTAATAAAATCAAGCTGCTACAGGAGAGAAGCACCCCCAAAAGCAAGCAAAATCAGGCTACGGCAAGGGAAAAGCGCCCCCAAAAGCAAGCTCGAAAAGGCGGAATGACAATGTAATCTTAATCAATTTCAGTAGACGCAACTAAACAAACACTACTATCATGAAAGCCATAAAAACATCCGGTATTGGCGATGAAAGCTTTGAGCAGGAAACTCGGTTAAAGCAGAGCGAGTATTCCGTCAACATCCCCACAAGATTTTGCTGCGAGGGGAAGTGGCGCAAAGGATGGATTAACGTAACAAATCCGTTCCGGGGAACGATGGTGCTGGGCGCTCCGGGGTCGGGGAAATCTTTTGCGGTGGTGAACACCTACATCAAGCAGCTGATAGCGCATGGGAATGCTTTATACGTATACGACTACAAGTTTCCTGACCTTACGCGCATCGTATTTAACCACTACCGGCTACACCCTGAGGGGTATAGCGTAAAGCCGCAGGTGTACATAGTTAACTTTGACGACCTGCGCACAAGCCACCGGTGCAACCCCGTTCACCCTGCGCTCATGACGGACATATCGGAAGCCTACGAGAGCGCCTGCGCCGTTTTGTTCAACCTGAACAGGGCATGGGCGCAGCAGCAGGACGATTTTTGCGTAAAAAGCGTAGCGACTTTGCTGGCGGCCACCATTTGGTACCTGAAGCTTTACCAGCGCAAGCGCTGTACCTTTCCGCACGCGGTGGAGCTGCTCAACAAAAAGCTGGACGACGTGCTTACCATCCTGACCTCATGCGCCGAGCTGGAGGAGTACTTGTCGCCGTTCATGAGCGCGTGGGGCGGAGAGGCGCACGGCCAGCTGCAGCAGCAGGTAGAGGCCGCCAAAATGCTGCTCTCAAGCATGATATCCCCGCCGCTTTACTGGGTGATGTCCGGCAACGATTTCACGCTGGACATCAACAACCCCCAAGCGCCTAAAGTGCTCTGCGTGGGTGGCAGCCCGAGCATGCAAGCCCGCTATGCTGCCGCCCTTGGGCTATACAGCGTTCGCGTGGCAAGGCTGATAAACAAGCCGCGGCAGCACAAATGCGCTGTTGTCGTTGATGAGCTGCCCAGCCTATACTTTCACCAGTTAGACCACCTACTCGCGACCTGCGCGGGCATGAAAATTGCCATTTGCTTAAGCCTTCAGGATTTCTCGCAGCTGGAGGAAAGCTACGGCCGCATGGGCGCTACGGCAATAATGGCAGTAATAAACAACGTGTTTTCAGGTCAGGTAGCAGGCAGCACGGCAGAAATGCTATCAACCCGCTTAGGCATCATCCCAGCCAGTAAAATAGCAGCGCTTCCGCAGGGCACATTTGTGGGCAGCACTTTTGAGAATTTTAAGCAAACCCCTTTTCACGCAGCAATAGCCGTCGATGCTGATAAAATCAAGGCTGATGAAGCAAGGTACGCTGAGCTGCCGATAATCTATGCTGCCGACGACCTAAGCGAAATGGTTGATGAGAATTTCGTACAAATCCAAGTCGAAGCATCGCAAATTGTAGAAGACGAGCTGCGCAGAATAGGTGTTAAGCAAGCCGGCAATGGGCGACAGAAAAATTGATGAAGATGTAGGAGTATTCACACGATGATAGACGCAAACAAAATAAAGTCAACCCTCAAAAAGGCGGAGCAGCTGGCCGAGATTTACGGCTGCCAGCTAAACCTCGGATTTTCCGGCGGCAAGGACAGCGTTGTGCTGAAATACTTTGCCGACCTGTACGGCATTGACTACGCTGCGCACTTCAACAACACGCAGATAGAGCAGTACAAGGGTATGATTGGCTTTATCAAAACCAGCTACCCCGACGTAAATATCGTTCACCCGGACAAGGAAAGCAGCTTCTTTGAATTGATGAAAAGAAAAGGAATTCCATCGCTATTCCGCCGCTGGTGCTGTGAATACCTCAAGCACTCCAACCCTAAGCTCAAAGAATACAGGGTAAACATTATTGGGGTAAGGGGCGAAGAAAGCGTCCAGCGGATGGAGCGTGGCGCAATTTCGGTATTCGGGAAATCAAAAAGAGCGGAAAAGACCCTTGAAAAGCTGAAGGCAACATTTGCGAACGCCAACGCTCAAGTTCAGTGCGAAGCAGGGAAAGATAAGGTTAACGTATACCCGATTTTTGATATAACCGAAAAAGAAGTATTTGACGTAATCCGCGCAGAAAGGCTGGCTATTCCGGATGCTTACGAAAACAGCAGGCGGTTAGGCTGCGCTTTTTGCCCTTTTGCCTCGTATAGAGAGAATTGCAGGGCAATCAAGCAGCAACCCAACTTG